>NZ_JAGHZN010000084.1:0-15364 GCF_017746735.1 Roseofilum sp. Guam
ATTAATTGGAGGGTTAACCGATTTTTACGGGTGGAGTGAACTCACTGCTATATCACAACTTATTCAACGGACTTGATATGACCACCCTAAACCCTTCAGCGCAACAAAAAATTGCCTCACTCCAACATCAAGCGGTTTCCCTACTTCTCTATCAAAATGTACTCCATAATGAAGTCGGGCAAGCCTTTCTGAGCCTCTTAAACCAACTCAATCAACCCGAACCCAATGCCCTGGAGTGTCTCAAGGCATACGGTCATTGGTTTAGAACCCTAGCGCATGTGCAAAAAAGTTGGTCAGATTATCTGCTGGCGCAAATTGTCCGAGACCATAACCCCTTTACGAGCCAAGTGCAACACCTCGCCTTAGCTAAAATTCCCAGTCCTCTGATCGCTGCAGCAAGACAGGATTTACAGACACTACAAACTCTCTGTCAAGGAGAACCTCCAGTGCTGGAACAGATCGGGTTGTGGGTGCAATGGGTAGCCGATCTGCCAGAACCTCCAGTTTCCTGGATCATGGACTCTTCTGCTCACCCTCTGCTGGGAAAAACTCAAAACTGGCCGGATGCCCTGCCGGAATTCATCCGTTATTATCAAAACCATGGAACTGGAATCTTCGGTGAATATCGAGCCTTGCGCTGGCAGTCGGGAGAATTAAAAGGTATCTCTTATCCCGATCGCATTCAACTCAAGGAATTAGTGGGATACGAAGAACAAAAACAAGCCCTCTTACAGAACACCGAAGCCTTACTTGCTGGTTCTCCGGCACTTCATGTCCTCTTATATGGCAGTCGCGGCAGTGGCAAATCGTCTTTAATTAAAGGATTACTTCATCAATATGATGGCTTACGCTTAATTGAAGTAGCCAAGTCCGACCTGAAAGACTTACCCGATATTGTCGAACGGCTGCGGAATCTGCCGCAAAAGTTTATTATCTTTGTTGACGACTTATCCTTTGAAGAAGATGATGATGCCTTTAAGTCTCTAAAAGTCGTCTTAGAAGGCAATTTAACCGCCAGACCCGATAACGTCATTGTTTATGCCACCTCCAACCGTCGTCACTTAATTCGGGAATTTTTTGGAGATCGCCCCCGTCCTCAAGATGCCGAAGAGATTCACTATTGGGATACAGTACAAGAAAAGCTATCGTTTAGCGATCGCTTCGGCTTAACCCTCACCTTTGAACCTGCCGATCAAAGAACCTACCTGCATATGGTGAAACACTTAGCTGCCCTCAATCAAGTTTCTCTCACGGGTGCAGAATTAGAATACCAAGCCTTACAATGGGCAACCCGCCATAATGGGCGCTCTGGCAGAACCGCACGGCAGTTTATTGACTTTATTAAATCCCAAGGCAATAGCACGAGCAATTAGATCGCCAATAATAACGTTGCTTGATTTTCTTGGCCTCCGTTACCGTCAAAAAAGCCAACAAAAACGGCCCCTTGTCCGGACAGCAGCGAATAGGAGATAGTGATAGGCAGTTCATTCACCAGTCATCAACCTAGACAGGCCACAGTATGCTCTTTTCTCTACTTACTCGGCTTTTGCTGTGGCTGCTGATTGCAGTCATTGCTTACGCGATTCTCCTGCAATGGATTCCCAAGAAATATTATACCTGGTTGGGGGGAATCCTGATTTTTACCCTGATTATCCTTACCTTCTTCAATCCCAGTGCGGTAGTGGTGGCCGACATTTGGAGGTTATGTGTCTTTCCCCTCACCCCCCTAGGACTCTCTATTACCCTAGTTTTATCGGGGATGTTACATTTCAAAGGTAACGAAATTGCCAAACCCGGAAAAACACTGCTCTGGTCTGGGTTCGCTATTTTGGTCCTCTTTAGCCTGCCCTTGGTTGCCTATACCTTGGCGTATCAGGCAGAATCAGAATCCGTCAGAAGTACGCAACAACGCTATCTGAACTGTCAAGCCGCTTGTCCAGTTCCCCTGATGGAACAAACCCGAATTATTGTTCTCTTGGGTCAAGATACAACCCAAGCCGTGACAACCGAAAAGTATCGCCATGTGCAATTGAGCGATCGCGGTAACCTGATTTTTCATACTCTAGAAATATTTTGGGCCTCCGTTTCCCAAAATCAAGACCCACAAATCATTGTCACCGGACGCTCTAGAGTAGAGAGTCTTACACTTACCGAAAATACAAACGAAGCCCAAGATATTGTCAACTTACTCCAGCGTTTTGGAGTCCATAATTCTAATCTCCAACCCATTTCTCAAGGAGATAATATCTATCGTGCTGCCCTACAAGTGAGCAAAATTCTCGAAGTTCAAGGATTACAAGGAACCCCGGTTATTCTGGTCACCTCTGCCTTACAAATGCATCGCGCAGAGTTAACCTTTGCCGAGTTAGAAATCAAAGTAATTCCCAGCCCTACAGACTTCATTACTATTCAAAATGCCCCGATGTGGAAAAAAATCACCTTAGCCGATATTATTCCCAGTTCCCAAGCCCTCACCTTAAGTACGAAAGTCACCAATGAATACTTGGCTCTGATCTACTACTTTTTACGGGGATGGCTCTCCCCCTTTATCTAAAATGAATAATGAGCTAATACCATTTCTCTATGAAGATGCGCGCTCACAAGGATCGATTAATGGCAGGCTTAAAGAGAAATGGTATAACAATTTGAAAAGAGTTGATTAAGTTGATCTATTATAGGAGTTCATAACAATGGTATGGCTTTTCAGTTTATCAGCAGAATGTGGTTCTAATAAAAAGGAGGTTAATACATTTGCACAATATTTTGATGGAATAGAATGGCAACTCTCAAATAGTCGCCTATGCCAATGCCGTACAGATACGTTTCAAGATCTAGAGTAAAACTGGTGGTGTCGAGTTTATTCTCATAATATTAATGAAGTGAGAATAGATAGCCCTCAAAGTGCTTATACAATGACAGAATTAGGAATTTTACTCTATCAAACGCTACGATTGTCTCCCCCATTTCGCTATGCTTTGGTTGGTGTGGAAGTGGACGAATTTATATCAAATCTATTTATTTACGCTACAGAGATCTGTAGGGGCGGGTTATACCCAAATCTTGTAGACTGACAACTATTTTGTAGCAACCATTTAAGGATTTGATATTAGAACCTACAGCGAACTAATAGAAGATTTATCTAACTTATCTATTCCCGGATTAGTTGTAGCCAAAGAAATTGATCCGGATCTAGGAACATTCCCTCTTTTTCGACCATTTAGCCCTCATTATGTTTGGCAACCCTATGAGGGTGAAGTCTATAATCCCTTAATCGCATCCCCAGATTTAAACAACCAGTTGAAAGAGCTTCTAGCATTTAGCAATTAATACTTGTAGCGCTTTGTGCTGGTAATAGGTCAACGTTTTTTACCCTTGAAATTTGCTCTTTTCCCTATTCTGTCTCGTCGTGTTCAAAAATGGCTCCTCTTTGCAACAGGGAATCGTGCATTGCTTCTGTTAATCCTGGATTATCCTTAAATCGGGTATCGTGAACCTTGGCTTGATCGAGGATAATATTAGTCAGATCGGATAGCACAATACCTGCACCAGTTAAGTCAGCTCCAGTAAAGTTTGCACCTGTTAACTGGGTATCGCTGAGGTTAGCATTACTGAGATTAGCCTCAGTAAAGTCAGCGCCGCTTAAGTTAGCTCCACTGAGGTTTGCGAGAGCTAAACTGGCGCGGTGGAAGTTTGCCCCTTCTAAATGAGCATCACTAAGATAAGCGCCACTTAAGTCTGCACCACCAAAGTTGGCATTTTGGAGATTGGCACTACTCAAATCGACATCACAGAGTTCTGCTCCGCGCAGATAGACGCGGCAAAGATTGGCTTCGCTCAAGTCCAAACCGTTTAGGTTAGTGCCTAAGAGTTTGGCTCCGGCTAAGTCTTGAGCGAGGTTTAAGCCAGCAATTTCGGCAAGTTCTTGGAAGTTGTCGGTGTTGGCGGTGGTAATTTGGGTAATGAGAGCTAAGGCAGTTGCTCCGTCAAAGCTAGGTTGATGGCTCGGTGGCATCTCCACTTCCCCTTGAGATTGCCAGAGGGTACGACTGATGTAGGGTTGCAGTTGTGATTCTAGTAGCATGAGGGCCAATTTTTGTTCGGCGATCGCCACTTGATTCGGCGTTACTTGATGGAGCCATAACCCTTCTGCCCCCATAATTTGAAGATCCGTAGCCTTCAGAGAAAACGTAGCTTCCAGCACTCCCTGACTAGAAGTGAATTGAATGCGCCCCCACTTACATCGAGTGATCGAACCGGCTAATATCTGTCCTGATTTCAGTGGAGTTAACGTCCAGATGGGATTTTCGGGGGTTCCAGAGGCGATCGCCTGCGCTCCAATACCGCTCAAATCTGGCTCCTGCACCGCTTCTGAACACCAAATCCCTTCTTTCAATCTCAGCGCTAATTCACCCCCCGTCAAGCCAAATTTCAGTTGGCCATTTCCCAAAGGTTCCCATCGATCGCCGCAGGTTATACTCAAATACAAATCATACTCTTGTCCCTCTCCCGTAGACTCAGAAAGGGACACAACAGACCACTCTATACATAGAACTTCTGGATATCGATTCTCAGTCAACGGTTGGGACATAAAGCTTGCTCTTACTCATTCAACCTGTCATTGTCTCACGCTTTGCTCCTCAATTTACTATTCCCTATTTCCCATCACCTTACTCAGCACTGCCTCCAATACATCGATCACCCGATTTAAGGCAGACTCATCTTGTAAACTAGATAAGACAAAACTGGTTAACCTCGGTTCCACAGGATCAACCGGGAGAGATAGCCCAATTGAACTAAACTGATTTCTTAAATAATTCCATTCCTTCTTTTTATCAAAAGGGGGTAGGATAGCATAGCTTCTAGACGACACCTGAAGCACCCCATCAATACTAATACTAAAAAACTCACTCATCTGAGCATTGGGAGCATTCGATGGACACACCCAAACCGAAAATCCACCATAGGTATCTCCCATACCCCATTTAATTCGCAGGGGTTTATCTTGGATTACCCAATCATACAATCGGCGTACAATTTGCGCCTCTTCCTGACTCTGTCGGGCCCCATATTCATAGAAAAATGATGTTTGATCCCAACGCCTGCGCTCTAGCACCGTACTGGACTTTTTCTGCTGGGATTCGGCTGTTTTGCCAATCACGCGGGGAACCAAGGTTTTTAAACCCGTTTCACTCACATATTGCTTCACTTCTAAGGCTAAAATTTCCAAGGGGTCCATTTGGGGATTAAGAAACTCAATCATCACCCGAAACTCTGGAGAAACTTCATCCGAGACAAAAATCAATCTGACTTTGCCAGCTTGTAGATGGGTTTTGACTTTCTGCCAGAATTTTTCTTCATCCACATCGGTTCCTAAGAAAGATTCAAACACCTGTTCTGGATCTCGCCCTTGCTCGCGACAATTGAGTTCAAATTGGGCAATGACCGATTCTACGGGCCAGTGTAAAGGCAGTTGGGCAGCATACTCTAACATTTTGCCCATCATTTCCCGGCGCGATCGCTTGCTATCCTCTTTCTGAATGGCAACCAAAGTAGGAATACCATCTTGATCCACAAATAGGTGATCTAAAGACCAGCTATTATCATCTTCCTCGTCTAGGGTGGAGGTGATTTCACGAGTAATCCCTAACCACCATCTAGGGGTAGATCGATCGATCTGATCGCCTGCTAAAAGATTAGGATATTTTTCAATTAACTCTTGCAGGCGCTCTTCTGAATCATAGGATTGTTCCATCATCTCTACTAAATGATCCTCATCCTGAATCAGATAAATTCCCCCACCCATGAATTGTCCTCTTTAGATTACAACTTGGCCAGTAAACACCGATTGAGCCGGCCCGGTCATGTATAGTCTATCGTTTACAGCCCACTCAATGTCGAGATCGCCACCTGGCAATTCTACTGTCGTGCGGCGATCGCACTTCTTAGAGAGTACTCCAGCAACCACCGTTGCACAAGCCCCTGTTCCACAAGCTAAGGTGATCCCAGCACCTCGCTCCCAAACGCGCATTTTCACCCGGTTGGAGGCTAGAACCTGTACAAATTCCGTATTAATCCGTTCTGGGAAAACTGGATGATGTTCAAATTGGGGGCCAATTTTCTCTAAGGCAATTTTCTCCACATCCTCCACAAACGTCACGCAATGGGGATTTCCCATACTCACACAGGTCACTAACCAGGATTGTCCCGCCACTTCCAATGCCTGATCTACCACCGGATCGCTCCCCGATCCCAAGGTAGTCGGAATCTGTGCCCCCCCTAACCGAGGAATGCCCATATCCACCGTTATCTGACCCTGTGACCCCAGTTTAGGAACCATTACCCCGGCTAAAGTAGAAATCTGATATTCCTGCTTTCCAGACCCATCTAGCTGGGCTACAAACTGGGCAAAACAGCGAATCCCATTGCCACACATCTGGGGTTCCGAACCATCGGAATTAAAAATCCGCATGGTGTAATCCGTCCCCTCCTGTCCAGGAAGAGCAAAAATCACTCCATCAGCTCCAATGCCAAAATGGCGATCGCACAATTCAACCGCTTGCTCTGGTGTAATCAAAGGTTCCTGAGTTCCCCGATTATCCAGCAAAATAAAATCATTCCCCAATCCCTGATACTTCGTAAATTTGAGTTCCATAACCTTACCCTACTCAATGTTCATTATGGTAATTGGTAATGGGCAACAAGGGATCTTTCTCCATCTCCGTGTCTCCCCACTCCCCTCTCCCATTTTCAGACATCCCTTGTTAAACTTTGTTCGGGAGGCCATGATTCCCAATTAAACCTTCATTTTCCCTCTAACTATGTCCGAGTTCGATACGAGTTTACCCAGTGTTCGCAACATCCAGAACTTCATCCAAGAAAAAAATGAAGTTGAACTCAAATTAGTCACCGACGATCTAATTGTAGGCAAGATTGTTTGGCAAGATGTCAACTGTATCTGCTTGATGGATCACTATGAACAACCCACTATCGTCTGGCGACAAGCAATTGTTTTTATAAAACCTAAACCCTAAGTCCTTATCCTTACACTTGAGTTCCCTAAACCCCTGATCGCTCGATGAACATCTTCACCCGATATCAATCCACCCTGCTTACCCTAGTCTCTTGGGCAGCCCTCAGCCAGCCCCTCCAAGCTTTACAGGTTCGGGTTAATCCCCAATCTGCCCAACTTGGAGATACCATTTCTGTACAAATTCAGGTTACCAGCCCAGACTCCCCCACCGTACAGATGGGAAATACAACTTACCCCGTATTTCCCTTAAGTTCCAATCGATATCGGGCCTTAATTCCATCGAGTCCCTTAGATAATCCTGGGACTTGGTCGATTCAGGTTCAAGGAGATGGAAAAACCGAAACCGTTAGAGTAGGAATGGGCAATCGCACCTTTCCTACCCAAAGCATTTGGTTATCCGAAAGTGATGCTGCTCTTGAAGGAACTGACCACGAATTTGACAGCGTAGATGCATTCAAGAGCCTGGTTACTCCCCAAAAATTCTGGAACGGACCCTTTTTGCGCCCCAGTTCAGGGTATGTTTCCACGGTCTTTGGCGTTCAACGCTACTATAACGGCGAATTTGCTGACAATTACTACCATCGGGGCGTTGATTATGCCGCAGCTACCGGTTCTCCGGTCATTGCCCCTGCTGCGGGCATCATTTCCCTCGTGGGTAGAGAAGTCGATGGGTTTGAAATTCATGGAAACACCATTGGACTCGATCATGGCCAGGGAATCTTGAGCATTTTTATCCATCTCCACACCATTAACGTGCAGGAAGGACAAAGGGTGGAAGCGGGTCAAGTCATTGGTACAGTAGGATCTACCGGCGCTTCAACTGGCCCTCACCTACACTGGGGACTCTATGTAAATGGTGTGGCTGTCGATCCTGTGCCTTGGCGCTATGAAGGCATTGAATAAATCCATTAATCTTCAGAGGTTAGAATATTTCACAAGATTAAAGGGATCCGGATCGTAGAAATTCTTGGGGCAAACTGGGGGAAGATGGATGAAAAGTGTATCGTTAATGGTGAGCAAGGAAACTGTGGAGTAGATCAGCCTTATGAGTATCCAAGAGATTGTGGAACAGGCCCTCAAGGATGGCTATTTAACCCCAGCCATGGAAGCTGAGGTGGGGAATATTTGTGATAATGCCTCAGAGCTATCCATTGAGGAATACATGGCTTTAGACCGGTTAATGGGATGTTTATTGACTGGTGAAGTTGTGGCGGTTCCCCGGAAGCAATTCATTAATGTGATGGAAGAATTAGTGCTAACCGAGTCCATGACTTGTGTAGCGGCGATCGAAGAAAAAGAAGGAATTAAACTAGATTTGGGAGATGTGGCGGCCTATGCTCTCAACCGCCTACCTCCTCTATATGCTACGACCGAAGAAGGGGCCCGCTATCAACGGGATCGAGCGAAACAAGAGCTAATGGGTTTAATTAAGCAACAAGTTGGTGCGGCTATTTCTAAGAACCAAGAAAAACCTCAAGAACCCGAACGGCAAGCCCTGGGTAAAACGGATAACGTTCTTTCTCAGGTCAGCCATTTGTTACAAAATTATGCACAGACTTACGAGAAAAAGCCTCAACCTTTGGAGTAATCTGTGCTTTAATCCTAGGGATAATGCCCTGTTTCAGGTAAACTAGGGAGAGATTGAACGGGAACTTAGAGCAAAACCTCACGTCATGTCTAGACTGGAGTGTTTAAGCACTAATTCTGTCCATGAGTCAATCTGTTTCTTTATCCTGGTCAACGGTTGGGGCAGGAGTTCCTCAAGCACCTGTGCAGCCCGAAAAACTCTCAAACACTGATCTTATTGTGCGCTGTCAGGCCGGTCTTCGCCCTGACAAATTGGCATTTGCTGAATTGGTCAGGCGATATCAATCCCATGTCAATCGGATGCTCTATCACTTGGCTCCAGATTGGCAAGACCGGGCAGATTTAGGTCAGGAAGTCTGGATTCGGGTCTATCGTAATGTGAAGCGTCTGAACGATCCGGCTAAGTTTCGCGGATGGTTAAGTCGGATTACGACCAATTTGTTTTATGATGAACTCCGCAAGCGTAAACGGGTAAGACCCCCAATTTCTTTAGATGCCCCACGCCGGTTTGATGATGAGGAGATAAGTTGGGAGCTTCCGGCTGACGATCCAGGCCCAGAAGAGAGTCTAACCACAACCGAGTTTTACGAACAATTGCAACAGGCGATCGCCGATTTGCCAGAAACGTTCCGCACAACGATTATCCTGCGGGAAATCGAAGGGATGGCCTATGAAGAAATTGCTGATATTACCGGTGTGTCTCTAGGAACGGTAAAATCTCGGATTGCTAGGGCGCGTCAACGCTTACAAGTCCAACTTCAGAAGTATCTCAATAGCTAAGAAGAAAAACTGACCCGTTCAGACTTCGTGTTGAGAAATCTTAAGATTAATTGGAAACTTAAATACCCCTTTTAGGATCATTAGGTGTACACTATCTTGGGTTAGTCACTAAGTGTGATCTTGAGTTTATCAACTTGGTAGGTGACCCCCTATGACTCCTCACTTTGATTGTCAACCCCATTCCCAGAAGGAGGGATGTTTATCCCATCTGACTTCCTGGAATGACACCAACCCCAATTCACATATGGGTGTACCTGATATGTTAAAACGCGATCGCTTTGAACTGCTCAGTGCCTATCTTGATGGCGAAGTCAGTGCTTCGGAAAGCAAACAGGTGGAAGAATGGCTAGACAATGACCCTACGGTTCAATGTCTCTATCAACGCCTGCTTAAACTTCGTCAAGGCTTTGAACTGTTGCCCACTCCTCCCCAAGAGCAACCCGTGGAGGACATGGTTACTCAAGTGATGGGCCGCTTAGACCGACGACCCAAACGCACTGCCCTTTTATGGGGGACAGGGGCGATCGCTGCTGCTGCAGTGGCAGCCCTATCTACAACCTTTGCGAATTCTAACCAACTGTTCCCCCAAATAGCGGAAACCCCGACCTCGCCAGCTCTGATGCGTATTGCCCTCGATCAACCCCTAATTAATATCCCTAAATCGGATAACAATCCTTTGGGAATGCCTAATGCAACGGGCGATCTTCATCAAATGCTCCAGAATGACCGCTAATCAGATACGGGAGACCAAGAGCCATTGAGTAACTCCACTCCCCCGTATCCCTCAATCTTCTCTACACTCATCACGTAGACTAAAGCATCACCCAGAGGTTCACCCGTTGGTCGAAAGACAGGCATCAACTGGCGTAGATATTGATTGTCCTCTAAGGGTGAGTCGGGGTGATAGCCCTCTAATTGATCGAGCTGATTGAGCAGGTGTGAATCCTGAAAATGGAGTACATATCCTTCAATCCGGTTCGTTCCTACAGTCAGGCCTGGATAACCCATGGGTAGCAAAAATAAACGACCCCAGGCGATCGCCTGCTCTTCTTTGACGATACGCCCTTCGCAATAGCGCTGGTAATTCACTTCACCGGGCTTGAGGGTCCCATAAACGAAAACTTTGAACATTTGCTTGAGCTAAGTATTAATACACTCCTTTCTAGTACAGCATATTTAACCACACGAGAACGATGTCCCCTATAGGGTTCTCCGTTGAAATCAGCCATTCTTATGCAAATGCTCGGAAATTGTTACATTAATTTACATCAAGAATAACCTACAATGAGGGCATATTCGCCCATTCAGTAAGGATAAAATACCATGTCAGTTATCGCCGTCATCGATTACGATATGGGTAATTTGCACTCGGTTTGTAAGGGACTGGAGAAAGCCGGTGCAACCCCCAAAGTAACCGACCTAGCTACAGAAATACACCAAGCAGACGCTGTGGTGTTACCGGGGGTAGGGGCCTTTGATCCAGCCGTGGAGCATATTCGATCGCGGAACTTAGAAGATCCGATTAAAGAGGCGATCGCCAGTGGGAAACCTTTTCTTGGTATTTGCTTAGGATTACAAATCCTCTTTGACTACAGCGAAGAAGGACAGCAACCCGGTCTAGGTATTCTCCCTGGAGCCGTCCGTCGTTTTCACTGGGAGCCGGGAATCACCATTCCTCACATGGGATGGAATCACCTCCACTTTACCCAACCGGATATTCCCTTATGGGCGCATTTATCGACCACTTCTTGGATGTATTTTGTCCATTCCTACTATGTCGATCCCCAGGATAAAGCGGTCTGCGGAGCAACAGTGACCCATGGAACTCAATGTGTAGCAGCGGCGATCGCCAAAAACAACCTCATGGCTGTTCAATTTCACCCCGAAAAATCCGACCGCGCTGGACTACAAATTCTCTCTAACTTTGTCGAACATGTCCGGTCTCAAAGCCCAATTTGCGTTTAATCTCACTAATCTTCAAGATTAAGAACGCACTCACGTATTTTAGTCTTGAAACATCACATCTAGTCTGTTGATTTTACAGCCAAACTATTGTGTTACCTCTGGTCGTTAAGGAAAACACCCTTTTTACCTTTAAATTCTGGTTAAATGACCAGATTCAAGAGGGCATGAACTACAAACAGGAAATGTTTTGTCGGTTATGCACCCTCGGCCCTCAATTCCGGGCCCAACTCTATCAGTTTGGCTGTAAACTCACTTACAATGGAACTCGCGTAGTGATTAGTATTACAGAACAACATTGCAGTTTGTGGGTGAGCTTACGAGACCCCATTGTCAAAGCTGTTCTCATTGATGGACTCTCTTTGGATTTGCCCAGTCCCCTGAAAGAGGATGACTTCCCCGATACCCTACCGCCATCCTAGAAGCCAAGAGAACAAAGCTTGCCGCTAAAACGTTAATTTTGTCAATTAACTTAACCTAATTGCCCCTCCCATTTCAGGCAAAGTGAGTTAACTTAACAGAAAATAGACTGCAATTGAGACCATTAACTGAATCCAATTGGTAGTTGAGTCTGATCTTCTACTCTAGTAGAGTTCACTTACAAAAACCACTACATTTTCGTGTTTTTGTAGTATGGCAAAGCCAATCCTAATTTTTCCTCCCCTTGATGTCACGCTCTGGTTAAAATCCAGTCCTGAGATCGCTGAGCCAACCTCTAGCTGGAAGGGTCTTACTCTCCCAGTTCGCTGGTGTTGGATCATCAGGGGAACCTCACTAAGAGGAGGACTAAGGAACATCCTCTAAGTGAATATGGGGTACTACCCCCCCATACTCATTTAACGGGAGAAAACGATCTAATTTTCTCCAATCTGACCCACAGATCCCTCAAGTATTGTTAAACTTGAAAGGTTTGTTGGTAGATAAGGGTGAACAAAAACTCACCAACACAATTTCTCAATTTCATTTCTTAAGATATTTATAAGGAGCATGAGGAACGCGGCATGACCCAGGCTAAAAACCTACTCCCAACCCTCGAACCCCCCGAACTTGAAGAGGAACTGTATGCAATAGAGGAGGACGAACTAGAAGATTATCTAGATACTACTCCGGATGAGGAAGACGGTAAGTCTGGCAAAGTTCGCTCGATACGTCGAAAGACCCAAGTCAAGAAAAAGCATTATACAGAAGACTCTATTCGTCTGTATTTACAAGAAATTGGTCGGATTCGATTGTTAAGGGCTGATGAAGAAATTGAACTAGCCCGTAAAATTGCTGATTTATTAGAATTAGAGCGTCTGAGAGACGATTTAGAAGATGGGCTAGAACGAGAACCGAGCGATGCAGAATGGGCGGAATCGGTGGGAATGCCTTTGCCCCAGTTTCGCTATCGTTTGCATCTGGGAAGACGAGCTAAAGACAAGATGGTACAGTCCAACTTGCGTTTGGTGGTTTCGATCGCCAAAAAATATATGAATCGGGGTTTATCCTTCCAAGATTTGATTCAGGAAGGGAGCTTAGGCTTAATCCGAGCAGCCGAGAAATTTGACCATGAGAAAGGATATAAGTTCTCGACTTATGCCACTTGGTGGATTCGTCAAGCAATTACGCGGGCGATCGCCGATCAATCCCGTACGATTCGCCTTCCGGTTCACCTCTACGAAACCATTTCTCGGATTAAAAAGACCACGAAACTCCTCTCCCAAGAAATGGGACGCAAACCCACCGAGGAAGAAATTGCAGAACGCATGGAAATGACCATCGAAAAACTACGGTTCATTGCCAAATCTGCACAACTGCCCATCTCTCTAGAAACTCCCATTGGTAAAGAAGAAGATTCTCGTTTAGGAGACTTTATTGAATCGGATGGGGAAACACCAGAAGACGAAGTTTCTAAAAGTTTACTGCGGGAAGATTTAGAAGGAGTTTTGGGAACTCTCAGTCCTCGTGAGCGGGATGTCTTGCGTCTGCGCTATGGCTTAGATGATGGACGCATGAAAACCCTTGAGGAAATTGGACAAATCTTTAATGTGACACGGGAGCGGATACGGCAAATTGAGGCGAAAGCCTTGCGTAAATTGCGTCATCCCAACCGCAATAGCATTTTACGGGAATATATCGGCTAGATCTAGACCTTAATATTCACTCTGACAGACGGCAAGTATTAACCTGCCGTCTTTGTCTATATAGCCACCGCCAAGGGGGTTAGGGCAGACCTCAAGCGATCGACCCTAGCATCCATAATCTATAAATCTATTGCTTATTCCCTATTCCCTAGCGCGTAGAGCTATAGCCCCAAAATCCCCAGAACTCCATCACTAGAAACCAATTGAATTCCTAGAGCAACCACAAAGCCAAGCATGGCTAAACGGCCATTCCAGATTTCTGCTTGGGGGGTGAAGCCGACCTTCCAAGCGTTACGGTTAGGTAAAGTTTCACGATCTTCCATAGATTAAAGTCCTCATTGACGCTCAAATTGTTGGTGTAAATAAATATTAACAAAATGAGAAAGAGTTGGCTGTACTTTTGATTTAGATTCAGAAGTTCTTATGGTTTTGATCGTCAAGGGGGAAAATTGCTAATCCCGTTTGGACAGAAAATAGGTGCATTTGTTCAGGAATCATAGAAAACCAGAGGGTTTCCCCGATCTTGATGGAGCGCGGTTGAGACAATCTCAGATTAAGAATTTGAGTTTCTTCTGCGAGACTTCCCGAAAGTAAGGTTTCATGACCAAGTTCCTCGACTGCTTTCACCTGAATCGGCAAATTTTTAGGTGCGGGAGCGCTTTCCTGAAGGTGTTCTGGGCGAATGCCTAAAATTAGGGAAGACTCCCCTAATTTCTGTAAGGGGTATTGCCACCTTTCTGGTAAGGTCAAGCGAAATTGGGGATGCCGTAATAGAAGGGGGGCAGACCACTCGACGGGTATAAAATTCATGGGCGGAGAACCAATAAATTGGGCGACAAACTGATTGGCGGGACGATGATAGAGTTCTAAGGGTCGAGCCACCTGTTGCAGTTCTCCTTGATTCATGACTGCGATGCGATCGCCCATCGTCATTGCTTCTACTTGATCGTGAGTTACATAAATTGTCGTTACTCCGACCTGTCGCTGTAATTCCACAATCTGCGATCGCGTTTGTGTCCGTAACTGAGCATCTAAATTAGATAAGGGTTCATCCATGAGGAAAACATGGGGATTTCTGGCGATCGCCCGTCCCAGAGCTACCCGTTGCTTCTGTCCCCCAGATAACTGCTTCGGTAAGCGCTCCAGTAGAGTTTCAATTTCCAATAACCTCGCTACTTGTTGCACCTGCGCTTTAATCTGACGCTCTTCCAGGGAAACATAGCGGAAACCGGGAGGAAGCGATCGTGTTAGGGCAACTCCCCCTCGTTTCATCCATTGTTCTATCGATTGTCCCGAATTCCCCCGCCTCAAACCAAAGGCGATGTTCTCATAAACACTCATGTGGGGATAAAGGGCATAATTTTGAAACACCATGGCGGTATTACGAGCTTTCGGGGGTAAGGTATTGACTTGGCGATCGCCAATCCAAACTTGTCCCCCTGTCAAACTCTCCAAGCCCGAAATAATCCGCAACAGGGTACTCTTACCACATCCAGATGGCCCCACCAGCACCAAAAACTCCCCATCCTCCACCGTCAAATTAATATTCCGCAAAACTGGAGACTTGGGTTTACGAGAGCTTTCACCCTTGCCATTTTCTGCCACTGACTGCTGCTGAACTTGGCCAGCAGAAGCGACAAAACTCTTATAAAGATTCTCTAAAACTACCTTTGCCACAGAAATTCAAACTTCGATAATTTCCTTGATACAGTGCTTCACGCTGCTATGAGGTACGATAACCTAAATTGTTCTTTTGAGGGCATTTCCATGAAAAGCCTTAAACATGGTCAGCGAATTATCGGTTTGAACCCTCATGACTATAGAGCAGTGAAAATGGCTGACTGCACTGCGTCCAAAAGGACAAAGGGAAAGGTAGGCATCT
>NZ_JAGHZN010000085.1:0-11036 GCF_017746735.1 Roseofilum sp. Guam
TCCACTCGACATATTCTAAGTCTCCACCTTCCATATCTTCTGCTGCGAGTGTATCCTGGAACTGGCTCGATCGCTGTTGGTATTTCTCTTCAAAATAATCCAGCCGCTTTCTGGCAATTTTTTGGCTGTTTTCTAATCGACAGAGTTCGGCGGCGATCGCCTTTTTAACCAGTTCCGTCACTCCCTCTGGGTTATCGGTTTTGAAAATAATTTCTGCCATCTTGTCACCTCTTCATACTTTCCTCTTTCAGGATAAAGCCATCTCGGAATTGCGATCGCTCACAATTGCCAACGATTTATCCTTCTCCTACCAACTTCAAAGCTTCTACTTTCAAAGCCTCAGTGAGATAAAATCCATTAACTTGTAATTCATCCAGAAGCAGCTTGAGACATGAAATGAGTCCAGCTTGTTTTGCTTTAACTAAAACACCCACAGTGCCAATCATAGAAATTCCCAGATTTTTAGCCACAGATCGGGCTTGTCGGTCATCCAGAATAATCTGGAATCCTCGTTCATAAGCCAGAGCGATCGCCTCAGCTTCCCCCTCATCAACCAGCATTTTTATCGCCCCCACCATCCCCAAATCTGACGGTTTTTCTACCTGAAGCCAAGGCAGATAACTCCCAAACTCTGCTTGTACAGCTTGGGGAATTATAATTTCCTGAAAAAGCGCCGGAAGCAAATCTAGATAGCCAATTCTTTCTAGACCAATTAAACAAGTGCTATCGGTAATCACTACTGAATTCATAACCCAACTTCCTCGCGCAATTCTTCGGGGGAATAGGTAAATACGGGAACGCGATATTTGCCTAAAATTTCTATAAAACTTCGCTTAGAATATCCGGCTAAATTGGCAGCTTTTCCCAGGGATACCTTACCCACTTCATAGAGTTTGATGGCTAAAAGGACTTTTGCTTCATCCTCAGATAAGCCTGGGGGTAGACTTACTTTTAACTCGATTGTGTTCATCATAGTAGTCTGTATCCAATAATTTAAAAAGAATCTGAATTTGATATCGATCGCGATTATAACGTACCGATCGCGATCGCCTCTTGCCACACCCAAAGTGGATCGGAACCCCCGACGATCGCTAAATCCCCTTCGACCACGCCATCTGTGATTTCACTAGCGATCGTCACTCAGGAATCTCTAAATGGCCTATGATAAGTTTTGGCTAAACATAACTTAAGATAATATTGCCATGCCCACAACCGCAGATTTTTTACAGGCTTCTGAGTGGTTTGCGATCGCCACCGGAGTCACTATTGCCTTTACTGTCCTTTGCTTTATCTTCAAGTGGGGGTTTCGCTTCCGCTTTGTCGGTGTGAGTTCGTTTATGGTAGTCTTAACCGTCAGTGTATTTGCCTTGAGCTTAGTGCCCTTTACCCGAACTGTCATTCCTGGATCGGTGCATTACTCTCTGGTGTTCGACAATGGTGCAACTCATACCGTGATTGCCGTACCGCCCCAAATTACGGAATCGGAATTAGAAGCAACTCTTAAACAAGCAGCCATTAACCTCTTTTCCTATGGGCGACCGACAACAGAGGGCGATCTCCCCACTGTACTGGCACGCACTATTATCCACCCCGAACCCCAAATATCCGAACCGATCTATTTAGGAAAAGCTGAACAATCGGTCTATCAGGAAGAGCGAGATATTAAAGTGGAGATTAACCAACAACAACTAAACCGGCTTCAGACTTTAAATCCTTCTTAATTAGGAGATGCTATAGATGATCCAATCCACCCCATTAACTTCTGACTCTACAACTTTGCTGCGCTCGATCGCTCCAGTAACCAGTCGGATAACCATTCATGTAGCCCCAGCGCGAGTGATCCGAGGATCGCAGATTTTAGACGAATGTGGCCCAGAATTAGCGGCTTTAGGCCAGCGTCCCTTGGTGATTGGGGGAGATCGCTCTTTGAGTGCGATTAAAGAGCGTCTATTTCCCGTTCTTCAAGACCAAGGGTTAACGGCTCAAACGGCTTCCTATCTCCCGGACTGTAGCGAAACTTCTTTAGAAACCCTACGCCAAGCGGTAGCCGATCATCAAGCTGATTTTATTATTGGTGTCGGTGGGGGTAAAGCCTTAGATACAGCCAAACTGGTTGCCCATCAATGCCATCTGGCGATCGCTACCCTACCTACTTCTGGAGCAACCTGTGCCGCTTGGACTGCTCTCTCGAATGTCTATTCTAATCAGGGGGCATTTCTCTATGATGTTCCTCTAGAGCGCTGTCCCGATCTACTGATCCTAGACTACAATCTGATGCTCACTGCTCCGAAGCGGACATTAGTTGCTGGAATTGGAGATGCGATCGCCAAATGGTATGAATCTTCTGTGAGTAGCGGTCATTCGGAACAGACTTTAATTATCGCTGCTGTGCAACAAGCTAGAGTTCTGCGCGATATCCTCTTGCAACATTCCCTAGAAGGACTGCAAAATCCTGGCAGCGAGACCTGGCAACACATTGTCGATGCTTGCGTGTTGATGGCGGGAGTCAGTGGAGGCTTGGGAGGCGCTCAATGTCGCACCGTAGCTGCTCATGCCGTGCATAATGGCTTAACTCATATTTGCACCAACCATAAAACTCTCCATGGGGAGAAAGTTGCCTATGGCATTTTGGTGCAACTGCGCCTAGAAGAAATGATTCAAAATAATCATTTAGCTCTCTCTGCTCGCCAACAGTTGATTCAGTTTTACGATCAAATTGGTTTACCCAAAACCTTAGAAGACTTGGGTTTAGCGGAGGTGACGTTAGCTCAATTGCGACAAGCTGCGGCGATCGCCTGTGCTGAATCTTCGGATATCCATCATCTTCCCTTTGCCGTAAATCCAGATCAGTTGGTGGCAGCCATGGTTTCTACCCTGAATTAAAGGGAATAGGGAATAGGAAAAACCGGGTTTTCCCTCTTACTTCTTGCCTTTTGCCTCCCCAATTGCCTATACCCTCTCGATTATGGTAATAATGTGAAATTACAATTCACCACCAAAAGGAGATTTTATGGCTGTGCAACCCCCACCCCCTCCTCCCATTACGCCCCGTCAGATGAATGTATTGCGTGTGGTTACGGCCATGGCATGGTCTGATGGGGAGTTAGCCACTGAAGAAGTGGATGTGATGCTCGATCGCTTTAGTCAATTGTTTGCTCCCGGAAACTCAACACAACAGGAAGCACTGAAACAAGAGTTACGGGATTATATGATGCAAAATTTGCCTCTGGAGGAGTTAATTCCGAAGTTAGAGACAGTTGAAGAGCGTAAAGTTGCTTTGAAATTGGGGTATCAAGTGATTGCCTCTAGCGCCCGTACTCCTGATGAAGATTTGATTAATGCTGAAGAGGAAGAAGCGTATAAAAAGTTGGTTGAATTGGTGAATTTGCCCCCAGAAGAAGCTACGACGATTGCCCAAGAAGCAGCCGTAGAGATAGCTAAAGACCAAACAATGGTAGAAACTCTGACTCAGGAATTGGCTAAATTTTTTGAGGCGTAAATCCGTAGAATTGTTGAGATAAAGGGCGATCGCTGGCTTAGGACTGTGATGTAAGCGGCGATCGCTCCTTCCTTTGTTGAAAAGACAGCCCCAGCTTGGAATATCGTGAGATCGCGTGGGCAAAACTGCGAGTCCCAGCATCGGTTTTGATGGGCGATCAGACAAAACACTCTAACTCGAAAAAATCCAGAAATTGCGCCTTGAGATCGTCTTGAGGGTAGAAGGGCAAAAAGCTTCTCGGTCCTGCAAGCTTCGGCTAAAAAACCTGAAGGCTGCAAGCAAGGATAGCGACGTTATTCATTCAAGACGTTCAAGACTTGGATTGTATGCGATCGCTCCTCTTGCAAGAGAAAGCAACGCCCTTTGCCACGCGAATTTTGACCCTGTGCTGGCGTATCTGGAGGAACATCGGGATACACCCGGGATTACGATCGCCCGATCGTTTACACCGATGGTTATGCTCCTTGCCCCGCACTGCCCAAGAATCGGCGTACCCGTATTCTGTGGTTGTTTGTGAGCGAGGATAATTACCGGAGTTGTTATCCAAATCAACAGCATCTGGGGCAAGGGCTTATCTTAAAAGCCAATGCGGCGATCGCGTTCGTCAGCGTAAGTGGGGATTGCTCGAAGCAACAATTGAGTAATGAAGCGATGGGTTAGAGTTGAGAGTGAGCTGTAGTGGGCGATGGCAGCTCTACAACTGGACCGGTAATGGTTTCTCAAGGAGAGTGCTAACGCCAGTTCGGAGCATAAAGTCGAAAAATACCAAAAAGGTGCCTTGGGTTCGTCTTTTCTGTAGAAGCTCGCGGAAAGCAATGAGGAATATCTGTAGCCTGCCTCTTCCTCAGACCAAAGCCGTAACGTATCCTCGCTTATCTGTGGCATCAATCAATTATCTAACATTGCGTTGGAGCGCATGTGAAGGGTAAGGTGTCAAGCTTCGTTGTAAATAGTTAACTTTAAGGAGAAAAAAATGAATGTCATACAATACAATCCTGGTGGTGTAACAGGAGCATTTATAGGGGTTATAAATAATATTGGATTGCCAAACAATTTCAATAATGCAGGTTTTCTACAACTGTGTCGGGTTAGAAATGAGGGCGAAGTAGTAGATAATCTAGATGTTCTAAATAATTTATTGGGTTGGAATGACAATCCAATTGAACAGTTTAAACGCGAATCTTTTAATCTGAATCAACAAACAGGGTGGTTTATAGATCACCTTAATCAACCTCCATATCTAAGACCCGAAGATTACGATACTTTTATACAAATAACAACCTTACCATTAGGGAATGAACCACAACTTCCTCATTTCAATTGTTTGGCCGTTTATTCTACTAACGGGCAATTAGTCGAAAATAATGGGGCAGTGAGGGTTGCAAACAACCAATTACAAAGACCAATGCTAATTGATCGGCCAGCAAATCATGATGTAGGTATTATTTTAGAGTTCATGGTTATTTTGGTTTACAGGATCAACCAGCAAGGTTTTCTTCATAATGATAGGTTCTACTGGTCTTGGAATATTGCAACAGGAGCTAACTTTCGAGGCTTTGAACTTCCTTTTTTGCAAGGGCTAAATAATAATCAGCTCAATCAAATGGTAAATGTTTTACAATAGTGAGTGCGTTCGCTAATCTTGTAGTGCGATCACGATCGCCCATCAACCGGGTTTCTTTGAAAAATATTCACTCTTGTTGCAAAAATTGTCATAGAAACCCGGTTTCTTGAGTTGATATCTCTAAAACACCCGAATTGGAATCTCGGCGGGTGCCAACAACAAATCTTTCAACTCATCATCCACCTTACATAAGGTAATTGACATCCCGGCCATTTCCAATGAGGTGCAATATTCGCCCACATAGCTGCGCCACACCTTGATACCTTTGGCTTCCAACTGTTCGTGAGCATAGCCATACAGCAGATAAAGTTCGGAAATTGGCGTACCCCCTAAACCATTGATCATCAACGCCACTTCATCGCCATTATTAAAGATGGGGGCAGCGGTTTCGGTTTCTGAGATTGGCTTGGCATCGGTGAGAATAGCTTCCAACATGCGATCGACGATTTCATTGGCGCTGGTTAATTTTTCCCGCGCTCGACCCGGTTCCCCATGAATGCCGACACCCATCTCAACTTCATCTTCTGCTAGGGTGAAAATGGGTTCGCCTTTGGCTGGGGGAGTGCAGCCCGTCAACGCCATTCCCATAGAACGAATAACATCATTGACCCGATCTCCGAGAGCAACCAATTCATCGAGGGAAGCGCCTTTTTCTGCCGCTGCGCCAACTGCTTTGATGACAAAGAAGTTGCCCGCCACGCCACGCCTACCGACGGTGTAGAGGCTGTCTTTAACTGCTACGTCATCATCGACAAAAATAGTTTTTACTGTAATCCCTTCATCTTCCAATTCTTCAGCGGCATCGCGGAACGCGGCGCGATCGCCCGTATAGTTGTTGACAATATGCAACACCCCTTTGGCGGAGTTGAGCTGTTTGGAAGACTCGACGACATAATCAATGGGCGGAGCCGAAAAAACATCCCCCGGACAGGCCCCGTCAAGCATCCCCTGGCCGACAATCATCACATGGGCTGGCTCGTGACCGGAACCGGAACCCTGAATGATCGAGACTTTATTATCATTGGGAGCATCGGCTCGCATAATCAGGTTGTAGTCGGGGACATATTTAACCTTACCTGGATTAGCCAGCTCGATTCCCTTGAGCATTTCGGGAACAAATTGCTTGGGATTATTAACAAATTTCTTCATTTATTTTTTTCCTCCGATTGATGACCACTGATGTGCCAACCCCACGAGTCTGATCAAGCTTACCCTTGAGGTCAGTTAAATTTCTTTGACTGTGTAAGTCAGATCTTAAGATCATTAGTTGCTCATTCTGAGTCAGAAATGATTTTAAGATCCTTAAGATTTCGCCCAGGCAGTGGCGACATTTTCAAACATCACAGCTACAGCTACTGCACCAGCATCATAAGTATCTTTACTGCGATCGCCCGTATAGGCTGCCCGACCTCGTTTGGCGACCCAAGCTTTCGTAATTTCTGCCTGCTCTCGTGCTACTTTGGCCGCTGCATCGATCGCGTTTTGAGTATTGCCGCCATTGGCTATTGTTTGCTCAAAAGCATCTGCCCCTGGGACTAAGGCATCGAGCAGGGTTTTGTCGCCTAGGTTCGCTCCCCCGCGATCCATAATTCCATCTGCCGCAGCGCGAAACATCGTGACAACATCTTCAGCGGTGAGCATTTCTTTACCGCTAATGCTCTTGCCCGCACAGCGAAAAGCACCCCGCCAAATTGAACCGGACGTGCCGCCAATATTTCTGGAGATAATTTTGGCACATCCGAGCAGAAAACCCTCACTGCTACTGCGATCGATGTCGTCCCATTGTGACAAAATGGCACTAAAGCCGCTTTCCAGAGAGGTGCCGAAGTCCCCATCACCGACCACACCATCCAACTCAGTAAAATATTTTTCATTATCAATGGATGTTTGAGCGATCGTGCGGACGACCAGTTCTATATTCTCCAAACTACTTCGCGCCATCTTTCTCTCCGATACTTTTTGACTAACACTTGCCAATAAATACAATATCTAAAATAGGGCGATCAACCAATGCACGAAACAAAGCTCTCACGCACCTTTTAGATCCTGATCGACTGACACAATTGAAGAAACTCTTGCCAGATAGTCCCTGCGTGGTTTGAGTTTTCTGAGCAGTCAAGGTTAGATTTTTATGTTAGATTGCTAGACCGCTACCCAATATAGCCGGAAGTCCCATTATGATTTTCCTGGTTGTAATATTGTCAAATGCTCCCACAAAAATTGACTCTAACTCGAAAAAAAATCAGACATCGCGCCTTGAAATCGTCTGAATAATAGAAGGGCGGAAAACGACCTTGACCTTGCAAGCCTAAGCCAAAAAACCTAAAGGCTGCAAGCAAGGATTATGATCGCCTGATTGTTTACACCGATGGTTATGCTCCTTGCCCTGCACACCCTCAGAATTGGCGTACTTGCATTCTTGGGTTCTTGGTGAGCGAGGAGAATTACCGGAGTTGTTATCGCCATCTCCTGTCATTCATCCTAATATGAATGACAAAGTTAAATTAACTAAGAGGTTTATTTCAATGCTTGTAATTGTAGGTGGAAGTCTCACTGACGTTAACGGCAATCTTACTGTCAACTGTACTGAAAACTATTACGCTTCTGCTGAATACAATAATGGTTACACGGGAGACTATATCGTGACTTTTGCTCCGGATACGTTCTCAACCGCACCATTTGTCGTGGTAACTCCGATGCAGGGATCTGAATCTACAAATAATTATGTTGCTACTTTAAGAGGTAGCAATGCTGTGTCCAATCAGTTTCGAGTGCAGATTGCAGACCTTAATAATCAGTCAATAAATTCCAATTTTAACTTTGTTGCTATTGGTATGAAATAATCAGTGCGATCGCATTCGGCAGTTTTTGAGGTGATCAGACACCATTTCTATTTCATTTTGCAACAATTGAGCCTATGAAGCCCCCTTTTTAAGGGGGTTTTGGGATCGCCCCCCTGGCTCCCGATGACAGCCCTACATTTTATACCAGAGAATCAGCCAAAACCTGCTCCAGGTCATCTACGGTAAAATATCCCTGTGGTTGAACATTCGTCCGATTTTGACCGATCGCGATCGCCTCGTTCCCAGGTTCTCCGAAATCCGACAATACTAATGCCGCTTCACTGAAATCCTCATTGTTGGTCAACTCATTGTAGGTGACGATACAGGTCATCCGGGCAGCAGTGGCAGCCAGCAAACCATTGCGCGTATCTTCTACAACTACACAGTGAGCTGGGTCTAAGTTCAATTTTTCCACTGCCAGATTGTAAACATCTGGGGCAGGTTTTTTGGCTTTGACCATATCGCCGGCAAAAACTCCGGCGAATTGACGAGCCAGTTCAACCCCCATGACGTGGCGCAGCACTGCCTCTACGGAAGCGATCGCAGATGTCGAACAAACGGCGAGCAGCCAACCCTTGGCCAAAGCTTCCTGGGCTAGGCGTTTGACACCAGGACGACCGGGAATTGCCCCGGATGCGATCGCCTGCTTATAAATTTCCGTTTTGCGCTTATGCCAACCCATGACAATATTCCACCATGCCTCCTCCGACTCTGGAACCGCATAAACAGCTCGAAAATCCTCATCTTGTGCCAAGCTGAACATGCGCTCTTTGCCGCCGCCAATTTTAACTTTCTGGGCATATTGTTCCAGGCTCCATTGCCAATTGATGCCCTGTTCGCGCCACATTTGGTTGAAGGCGACTAAATGCCCATCTCGCTCGGTGTCAGCCAACACGCCATCGCAATCAAAGATTAGTGCTTTTTTCATGCCTTTCCTTCGCTGCCAAACAACTTACAATAATGCTGCGTCAATTTCATCACTTCACTATGGACCGCACCAACCAATTTCAAGGGATTGTATTCGGTGGGTCGCTCTTCGAGGTAAGTGCGGAAGCGATCGGCGTAAGCTTGCTTGAGTGCGGTGGAGATATTCACCTTAGCCGTACCCAGACTAATCAGTCTTAAAAAGACCTCATCACTCAGACCGCTGCCCCCATGCAGAACCATTGGAGTATGGGTCGCTTCTACTATCTGCTCCATGCGATCGTAGCGAATTTGTGGGGTCGCTTTGTAAAAACCGTGTGCGGTGCCAATAGCGGGTGCATAACAGTAAATCCCAGTTTCCTTGACAAAGGCGATCGCCTGTTCA
Source organism: Roseofilum sp. Guam (assembly GCF_017746735.1). NCBI lineage: Bacteria > Bacillati > Cyanobacteriota > Cyanophyceae > Desertifilales > Desertifilaceae > Roseofilum > Roseofilum sp. Guam. The sequence continues at coordinate 9,276 of NZ_JAGHZN010000085.1, forward strand.
ATAGAAATCAGTTGCCCTTCGGTATCGCTCCCGATGTCATCTTCAACACCTGCCACCGCGACCACTTCCCCTTCTACATGAGCGCCGTACTGAGCCGCATATTTGGTGATTTCTTGAGTGGTGCGAAAGTTTTCCTCAAAAGAGAACCCCGAACCATCAAAGAGTACCGCATTCCAGCCCAACCGGAGGCATTCTTTGACTATTTCGGGGTCGGGGCAGTGATCCAAATGGAGGCTTACGGGGACTGAGGCTCGTTCGGCCATGTTGCTAAACATATCCTGGATCACTTTGGCTCCCCAGAATTTAATCGTTTTAACTGAGATTTGAATAATCAAGGGGGAGCGAGATGCCTCAGCCCCCTTAATCAAGCCATCCATCGTAATATCATCGAAAGCATTAAATGCCGGAACCCCGTACCGGTTTTCAAAGGCCGGGTTCATAATTTTGGGTAGGGTGACAACAGTCATTTTTCTCTCCTTTTTGTATGAGGTAAATGTCGCCTTTACTTCATGATATCGTTCAAATTGAGTGAAACCTTATTATGTTCAACCTAATGAGGTGGAACTAAATCGGTGTTCAAATTCAGCTAAGATGTGTTGCTGTTTGTTCGAGGAGAGTACGGAGAATAATACGGTTTTGAATCGTCCCCAAAAGGGTTGATGGGGTAAAAGAAAGTCAGCAAAAGTTTGGGCAACCTGTGCAGGATTATTCCTAAAAACGCCACATCCCCAAGCCCCTAAGACTAAAGCATCGCAACCGTAATGTGCCGCTAGAGTCAAGACTTTACTGGTGCGATCGCGCAATACTTCGGGAATGTGTTGGAGCTGTTTGGGATTATTCCGGGTTATTGCCCCAGCATTCGGAGCCGGACTGGTAATAAAATCAACCAGATAGGGAGCCTCTAGCAAGGTACCATCATCTTGGCGAAAAACAGGACAATGGGCTGAATAAATCATCCGATTGGAGTATAAGAGATCGCGATGGGCGCGGTGATAGTCGTAGTATTGGCGGCATCGAGTTAAACTTTGGTACAGTGCCGAACTGCGAGCTAAACTTTCTTCCTGAGCGTGAGCGCCATTGAGGAATCCACCTCCGGGATTTTTAGAGGAGGCAAAATTAAGCACCCCAATTTTTTCAAACTCTTGCGATCGCGCGAGACGCTCTGCACCGGACAACGTCGTTTCATTTCTAACCACAAATTCAGTATTCTCAAACTGGGGAGCCGAAGAAAGAACCTGCTTTTCAAGGGTAATTAGAGCTTCGGGTTCATAGTATCTTGTTCCTGCTAAACAGGCTTTAATCTCCTGCTCGATATTGAGGATTTGCCCTTGTTCCCCATGATAAGAGCCAGTTTTCAGAATGTTGAGCGTATCTTGGGCGATCGCCCTACGTTTCATCTTCATCTCGATACCTCGAAACCCAAGAGGGTCTTAAAAGCGCAAATTTGCCCCTATTTGTATATTAACCGAAAAGCGATCGCTATTTTGAATTTGTTTTAATTCCCAGTTGGCTTTTCCATATCGTAGGAAAACGTGGGTTAAATTAAGTGAAGTTATCAATCACCTCATCCACAATTTCATCAATCATGGGTAATTCACTCTGGATAATCGTTAACTGACATACTCTCAACTCTTGAGACTCTTAATTGTTTCCTCCAGTTCTAAAAACAACTGATATTCTCTCATCCACTCGACATATTCTAAGTCTCCACCTTCCATATCTTCTGCTGCGAGTGTATCCTGGAACTGGCTCGATCGCTGT
>NZ_JAGHZN010000086.1:0-10989 GCF_017746735.1 Roseofilum sp. Guam
GATGCGATACGCCAGAAAAGACGGGAGTTTACCGTAGGGGATTAATCAACGCTAGAGGAAGCCTGAAGGCAACCTACATTGGGCTAGAGAGTAAGGATGATGATTGGGAAAAATACAGCCATGGGATGGGAGAGATTTAGGAAGGATGCCTCTTTTCGACAGGCATCCTATTTTGTCTCATGCCCTCTTCTGGCAGTAGGCTGTATTTGTGCCGAATATGTGTTTAATCCCCGATTTGTAGCCGGTGGCTTGTGAGTCAAAGCCTATCAGTGTAAGGGTTTAAGTGCTGAAGCCGATGATGAGATTTGAACTCACGACCTACCGATTACGAATCGGTTGCTCTACCACTGAGCTACATCGGCAATGACCATCCTTTAGTGTAGCATAGACTTAGATTTTAGACTAGAATCTACAGGGAATACGCAAAAGAAAAGATTCAAACTCAACGTTGAATGACAGAACGTACTTTTTGGTTAGCCTGGTCACAATTACCGAAGGTGGGGCCGGTTTTGCTACAAAGAATTGAGGATCGGTTTGGCAGTTTGGCAGCCGCGTGGCAAGCAGATGCGATCGCCCTCAGTTCTATAGAAGGAGTTGGAATCAAAACCGCACAATCCTGGGTAGCTCATCGTAAACAGCTCGATCCGATCGCCCTTTTAGAACAGCATTTACAAACGAATCCTCAATTTTGGACTCCTAGCGATGCCCTTTATCCACGCTTACTATTAGAAATCCCCAGTCCTCCACCGGTACTCTATTATCGAGGCATAGTGGAACCCGAAGAAAATCAAGGAATCAGACCAGCCGTAGCCATTGTGGGTACTCGTGAGGTGACCGACTATGGCAGGCGATGGACCTATCGCCTCAGTAAGCAATTAGCCCAACGGGGATTTACAATTGTTTCTGGCATGGCTCAAGGGGTGGATACTCAAGCCCATCGGGGATGTTTAGACGCAGGAGGGCGTACCATCGCTGTTTTGGGAACTGGAGTTGATATTATCTATCCTCCGGGCAATCAATCCCTTTACAACCAGATCCTCGAACAAGGATTAGCGATCGGTGAATATCCCGCAGGAGTCCAACCCAACCGGGCCCATTTTCCCCAACGGAATCGTATTGTGGCGGGATTGAGTCGAGCCGTATTAGTCACTGAAGCACCGACTCACTCAGGAGCATTGATTACGGCCAGATTAGCCAATGAATTTGGCCGGGATGTCTATGTCTTGCCTGGCCGAATTGATGATGAGAACTCTAAAGGATGTCTGGGTTTAATCAGTAAAGGGGCACAGGTGCTGATTAATGAAGGGTATGTATTAGAGCTGTTGTCCCAAATTCCAGAACTCGATCCGGTGATTCCAAGAGAGAACGTACCCACTCAACAGTTATCCTTATTCCCCACATCTCCTAAACCTGCACCTGCTCCTGTTCCCTCGTTACCTCCTTTGCAACAGAAGGTATTAGAGGGCATAAAGATGGAAGCGACTTCCCTGGATGCGATCGTACAGCAAACGGGATTAAGTGCAGCAGAAGTTTCCTCGACCTTAATCGAATTAGAGCTACTGGGATTAGTGTCCCAATTACCTGGAATGAGATACCAGCGTTAAAACTGTCCTATCTCAAGGCAGAATTGAGAAAATTATCCAGATCGCTATCCGATCTGCTTGAAAGTTAAGCTAGACAACCCATTGCTAGGAACTGCTGGCCGATGGTATTCGTCATTCCCCCTTAAGCCAAAACCTATACTGTCAGTTTTGCCGGAACCTTGGGGGATAGATCTTCTTATAGTTGGGGAAATCCCTAGAACACGTCTCTCAGTTTTATCTTATGAACACGCGATCTATTCTCACTCTTCTTTTAAGTCTTTCCTCAACGGTCTTTATCTCTTCTGTGCAACCGGCTTATGCCAACCCTGTGAAAGAGACAGAAATTAACGCCCAATCCTATGCACTCATGGAAAAAGCGACGATTTGGAAACAACTACCCACACCAGACCAAACTATTACCGCTTTAGACATTAGTCCGACAGGAAATTTTGCCGTGGGGGGGAGTGAAGAGGCGATCGTTCATTTATGGGATTTAAGAGCGCAACAAGTGGTTCGTGACCTGCACAGTCATACCGCCAAAGTTACCTCAGTGGTGTTTAGTCCTAATGGACGAACTTTTATTAGTGGTAGTACTGATAAAACGATCAAAATTTGGAATTTAGCTATGTTAAGGCTAAACATGACTATCTATACAGATCATGAAATTCATTCCTTAGCTGTAAGTCCCCATGGACAAACCTTTGCCAGTGGTAATGAGGATGGTACTGTAGAAGTTTGGAATTTAAATACGGGTAAAAAAAGACGAGAATTTAGTACACCAATACAGTCAAAAGTTGAAGTCTCTTATAGTGATGATGGTAACTTTTTAGTGACTCGTTATCCCGATCGCGATATCGTGCATTTTTGGAATCCGCTGACTGGAGAGTTGTTAGGCTCCAATCTTGCCGAAGATCCGTTGCCTGTAGACCAATGGTCAGAGATAGCTTGTAGTGGTTTATCGGAATCGCTAAGAGATAAACCTGGTAGTGAGGGATTTTGGTCAGAGCTTTGTGGCGAGATAGCTTCTACTGCTCAAGGAAACTTGTGGGCTAATATTGACTCTCATTCTATTGTTTTGTGGCGTTTGCCAAATCCTCTCAAATTCACGGCTAACCAAGATTCAAATCCCGATTTACTTGGTTCCGAAGAGGCGATCGCCAGCATCCCCTAGACCGGGTAAAATATAGCCATGCTCGTCTAAGCACTCATCAATGGCAGTCGTATAAATTGGGATATCTGGATGTTCTTCCTGAACATGCTCTAACCCTTCGGGAGCGGCTAATAGACAGACAAACTTAATTGATGTTGGGTTCAGTTCTTTTAACCGACTAATGGCAGCAACAGCAGTATTACCAGTGGCTAACATGGGATCGACAATGAACATATCTCGCTCTTCGACATCATGGGGAACCTTGAGATAATACTCAATGGGAATCAAGGTTCTCGGATCTCGGTATAAGCCAATATGTCCCACCCGCGCAGAAGGAATGAGTTCCAACATGCCATCTAAAATGCCTTGTCCAGCTCGCATAATGGAAATCACTACCATTTTCTTTTCTGGCGCTAAAACGGGTGCTTCCATTACCCCTAAAGGAGTCTTAATCTCTTCTAATTTTAAGGGTAAATCTCTCGTCACTTCATAGGCAAGTAACAAGCTAATTTCTTTGAGCAAAGAGCGAAATTTGGCTGTACTGGTTTCCTCGCGACGCATGAGGGTTAGTTTATGGGCAATGAGGGGATGGTTAATAACGGTAACGTTGGACATTAGAGATAGCGCTTCATGCTGGTAATGGGTAATTAGGAAATAGGAATGGATAAACTGTAGAGTTGACAGTAAATTATTGATAATTATAAGCTGTAGCCATTGAGCTATGCCCGATCTATGGTTACCGTTCAAGTTCTGACTTTAGCAGAATTTCTACAACGCTCTAATTTAGAAGCGTCCCCCGCGTGGGAATTTTTCCAGGGAGAAGCCCACTTAAAACCGATGCCAACCGTTGACCATAGCATTTTACAGAAACGATTGACTGGGGCAATTGATCAAGCAGGAAGTGCCTATGAAGCCTTTCCAGAGTTACGCTGCACTCTAACGGAGCAGTCTGTTGTTCCCGATATTACCATTATTCGCGGTGATCGCATCCCAGTGCAAAATACAGCCGTTTCTGGCGCTCCTGACTGGATGATTGAAATTCTTTCTCGCGACCAAAGTACCACAGCTTTAATTAGCAAAATTCAGCTCTGTTTGCAAGCTGGAACTCAACTGGGATGGTTAATAGACTCAACAGAACAAGTGATTATGGTATTTTGGCCAGATAAGCGGATGATTCTCTATCGCGGTGAGGATGTGCTTCCAGTTTTAGAGGGTATTGAGTTGCAGTTAACCGTCAATCAGGTTTTTAGCTGGTTATTGAGATAACCACAGAGACACAAAGGAACACGGAGAAGAACTAGAATACTGTGCCATCGCTGTCAATGCGTAGAGGAGGAACTCCATCAGGGCGGAGTTGGGCGGCAATTTTGCGTCCTGCTGTCCAACTTCCGCCTTGTAGGAGTTTGACGAGGGGGAAGTCATCGGCAGTTAAGCCTAATTTTTCGCGGATGATTTCTGCGAGTTGATCGAGTAAAATTACAGTGAGGGAACGCCATTCGATAATCAGTTCTGAATCGACTTTATGGGAAATTGTTAACCAGGCACTATCTTTTATTTCTAATACGCCTAAGTCTAAGAAAAGTCCGCCATTGCGATATTCGGGTAGCCCGGTAAGTTGATTTAAATCAGTGATGGTTAAACCCAGTTCTTGCAAGGGTTCGAGCAGAGAGTAAGTTAACCATTGGGAGAGTTTGTGAAAGGGGATGAATTGGGAGCCTATTCCGGTATTGGGGAGGGCAGAATGTTGCCAAACATCGCCTAGGTTAACGCCATCGAGGATTAATCGTCCGGGCCAAATTTCCCCTAGACTCTCTAGAATAGTCTGGAAAATTGTGACAACGGATAACTGATTATTTTGAGTTTGTCCTAGCCAACTGTGGATTAGATCGCTGGGACGGGGGGGAGAATTGGGAAAAACTTGGGGGTAGTTGGAGAGAACTTGACCGAGTTTTTGCAGGAGTTGCACCCTTCCGGAGATGCCGACTAAGGGATTTTCGGGAGTAGTTTGAAAAGCGGTTTCTAGGGTGGTTTCAGTCAAATTTTGCAGGGCGAGACTATCGACTTGATAGGGACGATCTGGACTGCTGGAAAATAGACCTTCAGAAAAGGCGTGAAAACTGGCAAGGGCTAATCCTTCAGAACGGCTGTAAGTGTTGTTTGTATTGGGTTCTTGATAGTGCCATTGTGCGCCTGCACCGGCATCTAGGAGGACGCTGATGATGGCTAAATCGAGTTTAGATTTGGCTTGTTCTAGATCGGAATAGGCAGATAGTGAGCGTTGCAGTTGTTCTAAACGGGAGTTGTCCCCAACTTCAAAGTGTCGCCACCGGGAATGAAAGGGAACGTTGAGATCGGGATATTCAGCACGAATGACTTCAATGACGTAATCCGCAATATCGGGTAGTTTGGATAAGTGGCAGCGAAAGCCCGATAGTTGGTCAGATTGGGCTAAATCGAATAGGATTGAAGCGCGATCGCGAATCGTTTGTGGTAATCTTAACTCTCTGATAACTTCCTGCATCTATCTTCCTCCTTGAAATGACGATAAAGTTTGGCTCTTAGCCTTCTCCATAAACTGACGAGCCAGTTTTATTTTCGACCGGTTCGCTTCTGTTGAATTTTCTCCTGAATATAATCAGCAGCAGTCATGGGCAATGTCAATTTTTGCTGGCTTTGTTTAATTGTTATTTCCCAAGCACTCGCGACACCGATCGACTTCTGATGTTGACGATCTTCCATCCAGTTACGGACGCGATCGCTTAAATTGGCATTTCCGGTAAAAAAAACCAGTTTCTCGATCGCTAGTTTAGAGACTTGCGATTGTCGTTGATTTGGCCAACTTTATATAACCTCAAGACGCACCTAAACTGGCTAATACTTCCCGCAAGATATCGGGCGGAACTTGGTCAGTAATCTTTGCTTCCGTTTGTTCTGTGGGTAAAATAAACCGAACGCGACCCGATTTTACCTTTTTATCGGTTTGCAAGCTATCTAAAATGCTCTCAATGCTCACTTGTGAGGGAATGCGTGTGGGTAAGCCAGTTTTTTCAATTAACGCTAACTGACGCTGATCCCAATCTTGTCCCCAGAATCCCATCTTCAGAGCTATTTTACTGACGGCTACCATCCCGATCGCCACTGCTTCGCCGTGAATCACCTGCTCATAACCCGTTAAACTCTCGATCGCATGACCAATCGTATGTCCATAATTGAGAATTGCCCGTAACCCGGCTTCCTTCTCATCCTCACTCACTACCTGCGCCTTGGCTTCACAGGAACGAGTTAAAATTAAGTTCAATAACTCTGGTTCAATCTCCTCAAACCGATCCAGCCGTTTTGACCGTTCAAGTCGCTCAAATAGCTCTAAATCCCAAATCACTCCATACTTAATGACTTCCGCCATTCCTGCGCGAAATTCTCGCTCTGGTAGAGTTTTTAGCACCTGGGGGTCAATCCAAACAAGACGCGGTTGATAAAATGCCCCAATCAGATTTTTGCCCAAGGGATGATTGACTCCCGTTTTACCGCCAATGGAAGCATCCACCATGGCGAGTAGGGAGGTGGGGACTTGCACAAAGTTGACTCCCCTGAGCCATGTGGCAGCGGCAAACCCAGTCATATCACCAATTACACCACCACCAAGGGCGACGAGGGTAGAGGAGCGCTCTAGGCGGTTTTCCAGGGCACAATCATAGATGGTTTGAATGGAGTCCAGGGTTTTGTATTGTTCTCCTGCGGGGATCAGATGGGAGTAGACGGTAAAACCAGCATCGGTTAAGGAAGCGATTGCCTGTTCTGCGTAGTAATCTGCGATCGTAGGATTAGACACCACCAGCACCTTTTTCCCCAAACCTTTTATGTCCGAAGGAAACTGAGCCATACGAGAGCCAAGTTCGTCAAGAGAGCCTGGGGCGATCGCAATCTCATAAGACAATGCCCCCAACTCCACCCGCACCGTAGACCCTGAAACCAATCCATCTATCATCGCTTTGTGGTTCAACTCTTTGTCAATCAGTTGTATTCTAGTTTACGGAATGTTGGGATTAATCTCAAGACTGAATCACTGAGTTAACAAAAGGAGAAAAAACATGAGCATTGGTGGAGCCATTACCTACTTTGCCTTCCTCGGAGGCATGATTGGTGTAGCCCTGACCCTATGGTTTGGACTACGGGCGATTAAGTTAATCTAAAATTACCCACCCTGTGCCCTGAGCACAGTCGAAGGGCACAGGGATGGGTAAGTGGGGGGACATGAAGACGATCTTCTATTACCTATTCCCTATTACCTAATTCCCTAGAGAGGGTACAGATGAATTCTCAAGTGACGCTGAATACTCTATCTTTATACGACCAGGATTATCATCTTTGGCTAGAGCAAACGTTAATTCAGTTGCGTTCCCATAACTTTGAAGGAGTCGATCTAGACCATTTAATTGAGGAGTTAGAAAGTTTGGGGAAACGGGAGAAACGAGCCATTTCTAGCTATTTAATGCGACTGTGCGAACATCTGCTCAAGATCCAGTATTGGGAAGCAGAGCGAGAACGATGCTTTCGAGGCTGGAATACAGAAATCACCAATTTTCGGATTGAAATTGCAGAAGAATTGGAAAGTAGTCCGAGTCTGAATGTGTTTTTAGAGGAAAATTTTGTTAAGCAGTATCAAAATGGGAGAAAATTATTTCTCAAAGCCAGCGAGTTAGATGAAGGACTAATTCCCTATTCCCCTAAGTTCACCTTAGAACAGGCTTTAGATGAAAACTGGCTACCAAATAATGAATAATTTAATTGGGGGACACGACGCGCAGACATGGAGACGCGGCGATCTCCAATTCCCTATTCCCTAATTCCCTGTTAGTATGAAGACTCAACGGTTAAAAACTCTGTTAATTGGGAAATTTTCCCTGTTCCGTCTGCTGCGATCGGCGATCGTCATTTATACCATTCTCTGCATCTACATTTTCGTGATCGCAGACAGTAGAATTTTTCTTCCTCCAGATACTACCTATCAAACCTTACCCCAGACCGTTACCCTCACCTCCGAACCGGGTATCAACATTACTGGTCAATATCTCCCCAACCCCAGCGCCACCTATACTCTCCTCTATAGCCATGGCAATGCCGAAGATCTGGGGATGATTCAACCGGTTCTCGAACACTTGAATCAACTGGGATTTAGCGTCTTTGCCTACGACTATCGAGGCTATGGAACCAGCGAAGGAAAACCTACAGAACGAGGTGCCTATCAAGATATTCGCGCGGCCTATACTTATCTAACCGAAACGCTGAAGATTCCCCCCAGTCAAATTGTTCTCTATGGTCGTTCCGTCGGTGGTGGCCCCTCTATCGATTTAGCCACCGAGATGCCCATTGCCACCTTAGTCACTGAAAATACATTTATTTCTGTCTTGCGGATTGTAACTTGGATACCTCTATTTCCGTTCGACAAATTTAATAATATCGGCAAAATAAATAAAATCAGCGCTCCCGTGTTAATTTTCCATGCAACTTTGGATCGGGTGATTACATTGAGCCATGGTCAGAAACTCTACCAAGTTGCCAATGCGCCGAAAATGTTGGTTCCTATTGAGGGGTTAGGGCATAATGATTGGATGGGAAGAGTCGATCTCTATAACCAAAATCTACAAGAAGTGAGCAGAGGACAGGCGATTCCAATATAGCGTCTAGGCAAGAGGCAACAGCTACAGGTTTCAGATACGCGAGTATGGGCAAGATTGAACCGGGAATGAAAACTAGCCTCCCTTTGTGGCAGCGATGTCGCTCACTGGTGTGTGAGCAGATTTGGCCTAAACTCTCAACAGTTTGGAAAGATTCCCAAAATTCCTGGCTTGATTGGGTTACGGTAAGAAATTCGGTGGTCATTGTCACGTTAACCACTACAGTCTTAGTGGTGGCGTTGAGAAAAGTGGGCTGGACTGAATCACCGGAATTGTTGATTTATGACCAGTTTACCCAGTGGAGGGCGATCGCCGAAACTGACGATCGACTCTTAATTGTCGGTGTTACAGAAGAGGATATTCAGGTGCAACAGAGGTATCCCCTATCCGATGAAACCATCGATCAGCTTTTACAGAAATTAGAGGCCCATGAGCCAAGGGTTATTGGTTTAGATATCTATCGAGATATTCCCCAAAATCCTGGCCGTGAGCAATTGATGGCCTATTTACAAGCGGAAGATAATCGTACCGTAACCGTTTGTCAACTGAGCAAAGGGGACGATGATATTGGGGTTCCTCCCCCTCCCGGAGTAGCGAATAAAAACCTCGGATTTGCCGATGTGGTGATTGACAACGATGGGGTGATTCGTCGCAGTTTGTTATGGGGTAGACCCTTACCTTCTTCTAGATGTCAGATCAAACAAGCCTTTTCGCTGCAACTGACACGCCATTATTTAACCGATGAAAATATTGAAGTAAAACCCTTTGAAGGAACGCTGATGTTAGGTTCAGTGCCTTTAACCCGCCTACAAGCTAATACGGGGGGTTATCAGGGAGTGGATGCTCAGGGTTATCAAATTTTATTGAAATATCATTCTCCCGATCGCGTGGCTCGCAAAGTAACATTAACAGATGTTTTGCAAGATCGGGTCGATCCGAGTTGGATACGCGATCGCATTATTCTGATTGGTGTCACTGCTCCTAGCTTAAATGATTACTTTTATACGCCCTACAGCCGAGGACAAGAAAGCAATCATCAAATGCCAGGGGTAGAAATTCATGCCCAAATGATTAGCCAACTTCTCAATGCGGCTTTAGAGGGTCAACCATTGATGAGTACCTGGTCAGATCGGGTGGAAATCCTCTGGATTCTAGGGTGGGCAGGAGTGGGTGCTGTGTTAAGTTGGAAGATCAATCATCCGTTGCGTTTATCGGGAACTTTGGCGATCGCCCTCTTGGGTTTAGCTGGAAGTAGCTGGTGGTTCTTTCAATCTTCCCTTTGGGTTCCCCTATTTTCCCCCATATTGGGATTGTTGATCAGCAGTAGTGGAGTCTTTGGGTATCGGTCTTATCAAACCGAAAAACTGCAACAACACATGGCTGCACGGGTAAAACAACAAGAGAAAGACTTGAAGCTTTTGCAAACCTTTTTAGAGGAACAGACCCAACGACAAGATGCCACTCAATTAGAAAGCTCAGAAGAGACGAAAACTTGGACAGCAACCGAGGGATATGAGGAGGATGAATCTACCCAAATTGCTCCGGAAAATACAGAAGAATGGACTCAACCGATGAGTCTGTTAGGAGGACGTTATCATATCACAAAAGTATTAGGAGCGGGAGGATTTGGGCAAACCTATTTGGCCCAGGATATTCAGCGTCCTCGACATCCCATTTGTGTGATTAAGCATCTACGACCGTTGCAGACGGAGGGGAATTTCTTTCAGGTTGCCCAACGGTTGTTTAATACGGAAGCAGAAATCTTAGAGATTGTAGGGCAACACGATCAAATTCCTCAATTGTTTGCCTATTTTGAAGAACATCAAGAGTTTTATTTAGTTGAAGAGTATATTGAAGGTAGTTCTTTAAGTGAGGAATTGGGAGAAAATCATTGCTTAGAGGTGGATCGAGTGGTGGCGCTAATCTTGGATATTTTGCAAGTGTTGTCGTTTGTCCATCAATATCAAGTCATCCATCGAGATATTAAACCCAGTAATATTATTCGTCGCCAGAGCGATCGCCGCCTCTGTTTAATTGATTTTGGTGCAGTTAAGCAGTTTGCTCCCCATTTAGATGAAGAGACAGAACGGTTTACAGTGGCGATCGGCACCAAAGGCTATGCTGCTCCAGAACAATTGATGGGACAGCCGAGACTCTGTAGTGATGTTTACTCTGTAGGCATGATTGCCATCCATGCTTTAACTGGTATTTCTCCCCAGAAGTTACGCCAAGATTGGAGCAGTGGTAGCGCTATTTGGCATCATTTGGTTGAGGAAACGGTAAGTGTGGAACTGATGGATATTTTAGACCAGATGGTAGCTTATCATTTCCGCGATCGCTATCCTTCTGCTGCTGAGGTGATCGATGCCTTGAAAAAATTAGGTTGAATATATAGCGCTTCTCTTTTCTATGGAGTATAGCTTGAAGACTTGACCCTAAGCCATACAAACTATTGCTTATTGCTAGAGTGGGAAGCGCCATAATAGTCAATGAACGTTAGTGAACCTGAGTTCGGGTTAAGCAGAAGGGGGCAAAGCCCACTCTAAATGAAGTCGAGGCTTCTTCGGTTGATGGCAATAAG
>NZ_JAGHZN010000087.1:0-10951 GCF_017746735.1 Roseofilum sp. Guam
TCATCGAGTGGTTGCTTCCCCTAGTGCCACCCACCCCCGTTGAAGTCCTCAAAACCGAACTGATACAAGAACCCATTCGCGCTGATTCGGTTACCTTCTTAAAAGCGGGGAATCAAATTCTGCACATCGAGTTTGAAACCCGTCCCTATTCTGAACCACCCCTACCCTTCCGAATGCTCGACTACTATGTGAGGTTAAAACGGCAATATGGTTGCTCCGTACATCAAGTGGTCATGTTCTTACGAGAAACGGTTTCCGAACAAGTTTTGGTCTCTAAGTATGAGGATACGAATACCCAGCACCGATACCAAGTGATTCGACTGTGGGAACAAGACCCAAATTTACTGCTCTCTTCTCCCGGTTTATTGCCCTTTGCCACCTTATCGAAAACTACCGAACCGCGCCAGTTACTCCAGCAAGTGGCGAATCAGGTTGCTACAATCGAGGAGACTAAACAACAAGCAGATGTCCTGGCTTGTAGTCAAGTGCTGGCGGGTTTGAGATTTGAGAAAAAGTTAATTAGACAATTATTGAGGAAAGAGATAATGCGCGAATCAGTGATTTATCAGGAAATTTACCAAGATGGTCTGCAAGAAGGGATTCAAAGAGAGGCATCTTTAATCACTCGCCAATTGACGCGACGAGTGGGGGAACTCTCTCCAGAATTGAAAGCGCAGATTCAGTCTTTGTCTGTGGAAGTGTTGGAAGATTTGGGGGAAGCACTGATCGATTTTACTGGAGTTGAGGATTTAGTGTCTTGGTTGGCAGAGCGCCACTCTTAAGTTGAGGAAGTAGAACGGATGACTTGTTTTACTTACGCGCAGATGCTCAACATTTAGGCAAAATAATTTATCAACATTGGGATATTGAACATCAAGTTTACTCCTCTCACTGTATCTTCTGACTGGTGGCTAAATGTTGTTTGAGAGTTTCTACAGATAAAGTCCCTTGGATATGTTGCCAGGGTAAAACTTTTTCGGTTGACCAATTTTGATGCACATAATCTTCTAGCGGGGGCAGTTGTCCTTGAAAATGCTTAAATGCTTGCCGATAACTCCCTAGAGAATCCCCTGAATTTTGCGTGAATTCTAGGATGTGAGATAGACGGCGATCGCCTCTGGAAATTAGTGCTTGGATCACCGACCAATTGTAACTCTCGGGGCGAAACTCCACGCCGATTTTTCCTAAACCTTTTTGCAAGAGCTTTAATCGCTTCTTTGCTTGTGGGTTGACTCCATACCATTGAAAGGGAGTATGGGCTTTTGGAACAAAGGTGCTACATCCCAAGGTTAAGCGCAATCCGGGCGCGGCTTTTTTCAATTCTTGCATTAACTCTAAAGTGGGTTCTAAATCCTCAATTTCTTCTCCAGGAATACCCACCATGCCATAAAATTTAATCCCTTTCAGTCCTCCTGCTTTGGCATTAATGGCAGCTTGGATAATTTCCTCTTGTTGCAGTTTCTTATTGACGATCGCCCGCAGTCTTTCCGATCCGCTTTCAATGGCAATGGTAATGGAGCGGCTATCCCGTTGACTAAGAATACGAGCAAGTTTTTCAGTAACCGTATTCGTGCGGACAGAAGCTAGACTCAGACGAACCTGGTCATATTGCGGTTGGCTCAGATAATCGAGCAGGGCATTAAATTCAGGATGTTGGGTGACTGAAGCACCTAATAATCCCAGTCGGTTGGTCAATTTTAACCCTTGTTCAATGGCGGGAATTAATCCTTCTTGAAGATGAGCGGTGCGAAAGGGTAAAGTGAGATAACTAGCGAGACAAAATCGACAGAGTTCTGGGCATGATCGCACAACTTCGACCATATAAATGTTTTCCCACGCGGCTTGTGGGGTAACGACTCTAGAGGCGAGGAGGGTTTTACCGCGATAGGTTTGTTTCGTTGGCCGTTCAGGAATGCTATCTTCAAGGGGCGTAATTGCAGCGATCGCTCCCGTTGGACTGTCGTAAGTCACCTCATATAACCTCGGTACATAAATTCCTTCTCCCTGAGCCAGATATCTCAATTGCTCGCCCCTGGATGCAATCCGAACCTCTTGATATCGGTCAATAAACTCCCCTAATAACTGTTCCCCATCCCCCAATAAAATCACGTCAAAAAAGTCAGCAAAGGGTTCAGGATTGGCGGTTAATACTGGCCCACCCCCAAAAATTAGGGGATGATGCTGTTGGCGCTGCTCACTTCGCCTGGGTATACCGAGTTGGTCAAGCAACAGCAAAATATTGCCATAGTCCAATTCCCAGGATAACGAGAAACCAACCAGTTCAACCTGTCTGGGGCGTTTTTCCTGTCCATCCGTAAATAGACGGCTCACTGCCACCTGTGATCGCTCACGCAACTGCGACCAAATCACTTGATAGCCTAAACTGGTGATACCAATACTGTAGGTGTTAGGAAAGGCAAAAATTACCGGAATAGCAGTGCTTTCAGGGGATACCGGGTCGAATAAAAGCTGTTCTTCATGTAGGGGGATAGACAAGGAAAAATGCGGTTAGTTTAATTTTGATCGCAAATAGGGCAATTTACCCTATGACAATACAAAAAAATCGGACTTTTGTCAAATTGATAGAAATTGCCTCAAAAATAGGGTTAAGTTCTCATGAGCAATAGCAAAACTTTTAATTAATCTAAGTCTCACTTTTTTAAAGAATAGGTAAAAAATAAGTGAAAATACTGAGTTTTTGTTTGCCCTCATCAGTTATCCTGAAAGGATACCCTTCTTTATATTAATCGGGTGCATTCTAAGGGGGTAAACCGGGTGAACCAGTTAGAAGGGAGTAGCCAAAACAATGAAATCGAGATCAACCCATTTACAGGGAAAAGCGCAAACCGTGGTTAGTATTCATCGAGAAGGGGTACATCGAGATACATTAATTCCCCGTGACGAAGGAGCGCTTAATGTAGAGAGTTTATCGTCGATCACTTTGGGGGATCAAGCCGATCGCCTCTTTGAACAAGCCAGTACCTGTCAGCAACAAGAAAATATTAAAGCGGCTCAAACCTACTGGCAAGAGTGTTTACCCCTCTACGAAAGCTTGGAAAACCATCAACAGATTAGTCAAGTTTTGGGCCATTTAAGTCATTCCTATTATGCCCAAGGGGACTATAATCGTGCTATCGAATATCAAAAACAACGATTAAAATTAGCCCAACAATTGGGCAATGTGCGCCTAGAAGCCCAAACTTGGGGAAATTTGGGCAATGCTTACCGCCATCAAGGAAGCTACACAGAAGCCATTACCGCTGAAAGTCGCAGTATTGAACTGGCGCAAGAGATGGGAGACAACTGCCTATTAGCCGTGGGCTTAAACAATTTGGGCTTAGTCTACAAAGCTCTCAACGACTTACCCAAAGCGATCGCATATCAGACTCGGAGTTTAACCCTAATTCGGGAACAAGACAACCCCCTGATCCAAAGCCAAATCCTACGAAACCTGGCTAATGCCCACCATTCCCTAGGCAACTCTGAGCAAACCATTCACTATTATCAACAATTATTAGACTTAGCTCGTAAAACCCAAAATCAACGTTTAACTGCCAAAGTATTGAGAAATTTAGGCAATACCTTCCACACCCTGGGAGATTATAGCCAAGCCATTACGTATTACGAAGAACGACTACAGCTTGCTGAAAAAGTGAAAGACCAACGCATGAAAGAACAAACCCTAGGCAGTTTAGGGGTAGCTCACGATGCTTTAGGAAACTATCACGAAGCGACTCGCTATTATGAACAGCGCCTACAAATTGCCCTACACCTCAAAGACAAACGCTTAACTGGGCAAACCTTAGGAAATTTAATTGTAGCCTGTAGTGCCCTCGGTGACTTACTCAAAGTTGAGCAATACCGAGAGCAACGGCAAGCTTTGGCTTAAGGGAATAGGGAATAGCGGTTCTATTATTCATTATCCATTACCTACTTCGTTTGATAGGCGCTCATCGGCTCTTTGATTAACCGAATATATAGATGTTTAAACGTAGATCTAATGACCCTGGGCATCCCAAAATCAATAGGTTGTATCTTATCCGGTAACTTCCAATTGGCGATCGCTAATTCCTGCGGATTACACAACGGAAACTCTACCTGCTTCTGAGCATAACAGCCCGCAGCCAAAGCTGCAACATGGGTGGGAACCTCCATCGGATCAACCCCCAATAGTTCCAAAACGCTTAAGTCCAGAGCAAACACATCCTCAGATGCTCCTAAAATACCCAGGAACCGGGGACTACCCCTCATTGGCCCGTTTCCTTCATGGGCAATAATACCATCAAAAATCGTTAAATTTGGCGCAATAGTCCGAGCGGTTTCCACCAACATCGCTCCAAACTCCTGGGAACTTTTCCCCGCTTGCATATGCCACCAAGCCTTCATTTTTCCAGGCACACAGCCAAATAGATTTTTCACTCCCAACGTCATCGTCAACTGTTGGTGAGCCTTAATCTTCGGTAAATTAATCACTACATCCGCATCCATTGCTTCCTTAGACAGCAACAAATGCCCAAAGCGATCGCCTTCCGCTTGATATCGTTTTCCCCGAAATTCTACGATCGGTAAATTCACCTGCTGCAAAAACGGTAAATACCCATTCGCCTCAGCAACCCCTTCCGCAGTCCCAAACGCCGGACTATCGCCCAAAAATGGCACACCTCCTGCTTCTTTAACCAACCGTGCAACCTCAACCACCAACTCCGGACGAGTCACACACTCATGAGTTGGTCGAGACCCCGTTAATAGATTAGGTTTAAGTAAGACGCGATCGCCCCGTTTAACGATTGATTCCATACCTCCCAAAGGAGCCAAAACTTCCAGCAGAGAAGCTCTGAGCGCCTCTCGATCATAGGAATTCGCCCGCACCAAACTTACTTGACTCATGATCACAATTAACAATTAATAATGAAGGTTTTCCTCATTTCTCTCGTCATTATAGTCAAGGAAATAGGGAAGAGCGAACAGGTCATAATCTATCTTTGTGTCTTTGCCTCTCCCATTCCCTATTCCTCTTTCGCCTCTGCCAACCAAGCGTCAAACTGTGCTTGATTCTCACTCACCCATTCCTGAGCCAAACGGCGAATATCCTCCGGTGTATCAGCTCCCTCTTTAATTTGTAAGCTCACTTCATTCATATCGGCTACTGGAATACTCACCAATTCAAACCACCGTTTAGCCCTCGAATTTCTGGATGCAAACGTTCGGTTCACCACAAAACGTTGTCCCACAGCCGGCCATCCCAAATTTTTACCCTCAAACGTCGTATCCGTTTCCGTTATCCCTACCATATGCTCAGGTAAAGATGTAAAAGGAACTTCTAAAGCCATCACCTCTCGATCAGGTTTCAAAACAGCAAATATCCAATGTGGATTATAAGCGTAATAGAAAATAGGCTTTCCTTGCTCGTAACGATCTATGGTATCTGCCAAAAGGGAAGTATAATTTCCCTGCTCTTGTTCTACCGTATCCTCAAGTCCATAAACTTTGAGATGATGATTAATCACCGATTCACACACCCAACCCGGATTACATCCAACTAAGTTTGCTTTGCCATTGGCATCCGTATCAAAGAGATTGGCAATTTGAGGATCTTTCAACTGTTCAAGATTAGAAATTCCATATTCATCAGCCGTTTTTTTATCCATGTGATAGCCTTGAGAACCGGGCGGTATCACTTTGCCAACTTTCTCTAACTCATTATTGCCATTAGCCTGATTAAATAAAGATTCATGACCCGCATCGTAAGATACCACACTATAATCGAGAGATTGAGTCGCCAAAGATAGATAAATGGCTGGATAATCTAACGTTTTCGGACTCTCAATGGGGTAACCCAATTCGGCTAAACCAATATTAACCACTTCCGTTTGAAAGCTCTCCTCAACCCAACTACTATGGGCGGAACGCACTAGCGTATCTTGAGTTAAGTCTGAATTAGACCGACAGCTCATCAAGCCCACCGCGATCACCAACAACACACTGGACGAAAACAACCGACGATATGATTTTCCAGGCATAACATTTAGGGATAATAAAAAAATAGTATAAGTCCGGATATATATAGTAATCCAATAAATTGAGGGCAATAGGGAATAGAAAATTCCCCTATTGCCTCATCTGCCCACTCCCCCATCTCCCCATTCCCCCACACTTGACAAATTTGCTTTACACTATTGACGATTGAGGGTCACTTAGGGAATGATAAGTAACCATAATCTATGCTTAAGTAACCACACCCTCATTTAAACGGGGTTTGCATACAGTTTATCTTCAATTATCAGTGTCTAAAGCGATCACGTGAGGAGAGCAATGAAAAAGTATCAATTTGGACTAAGTGGAGTGCTGCTCGGCAGTGCCGCCGTGATGGTAGCCAATGCTTCGGCTTGGGCGGCTCCGACCCGAATTACCAACGTCTCCCTAAACCCTAAGAATGACGGCATTGAAGTCATCCTAGATACTCAAGAAGGCGATCGCCCCCAAATATTTGCCGTGCCCAACGGCAACGAATGGATTGCTAACATCTCCAATATGCAGCTCAACATTCCCAGCGGCGAATTCATGCAAGCCAACCCTGCCCCAGGCATTGCCGCCGTTCGTATCAACTCCATAGATGGCAACAGCGTTCGCGTTACCGTCACCGGCAACCAAGGCAGCCTCAGCGGCCGCATCAGTATCCAAGACGGCTCTAACTTCATTCTCTCCCTCAAGCAAGACGACCCTAAACCCACCGCCAATACGACACCCCAACCTCCTCCCCGACCGGTTGCTCAAACACCGCCCCAACCCATCGCCCAGGGCACTCCCAACAACAGTGTACCGCTACCAAGCTTGCAAAACGGCATCCCCAGCCTACCCCCCGGAACCGGTGTCGCGCCTCCCTTCCGGCAAAGAGCGATCGCCCCACCGCTCGGTGAGATCTCCGTCTCCACCATCGACGCATCCGGCCGCACCATTAACCTCGGCTCCTCCGAAAACGTCCCCCGTCTCGTTCTCCGGGATGCCCCAGTGCGCGATGTTCTCGCCCTCCTCGCACGGGTAGCCGGTATGAACCTCGCCTTTACCGACGGTGCAGGAGGGGGTGAAATTCCCGAAGGCCAAGCCGGAGCCTCTACTGCCGTTGCCGGATCAACTATTTCTCTCGACATCGAAAATGAACCCGTACAAAACGTCTTTAACAGCGTCCTGCAACTGAGCGGCTTGCAAGCCAACCGCGTTGGCCGCACCATCTTTGTCGGTACCAACCTGCCTCTCGAATCAAGTCCCGTCATCACCCGCACCCTCCGCCTCAACCAAGCTGAAGCTGAAGCCTCCGCCACCCTCCTCGCCTCCCAAGGAGCCGACTATCAACGAGTCGTTACCAATACTACGCGTGTAGTGGAAGGCGACGGGGTAGACCGACGGGAAATAGAAGAAACAACGACTAGCATTGAAAATTTCACCGTTCAAGAAGCAAACGGTCCCCTCCTACTGCGCGGCCTATCCATCATTGCCGACGAGCGCCTCAACTCCATCACCCTCGTCGGTGACCCTCGCAAAGTAGAAATTGCCACTGGCTTGCTCTCCCAACAAGACCTACGCCGCCGTCAAGTATCCGTCAATGTCAAAGTCATTGACATTAACCTTAATACTACAGAATTTTCTAACAGTAGTTTTTCCTTTGGTTCCGGGGATTCGTTCTTCGTGGTCGATGGTGGTCGAGGTGTAGCCAACTTTGGACGCTTAAGACCACCTACAGCCGATCAAACCCTCAGTAATCAGTTTGGTCGTCCCGTTGTCCCCAACCCCCTTGCTGGCAACACTCCCTTTATTAACCCCAATGGAACCCAACTAGTGCGCGACCCCGCTACCGGCCAACTGGTTCCCACAGGTCGAAACCGACCGGGTTCTGTTTTCGCCCCTGGTGGCTCACCCACTACCCCCGGAGTTACTGGATTTGATTCTTCTGTTGGTATTCCTGGCGCTCTGGGTCGTCAGGTATCTCCTGCTTCTGGAACACCACCCCTGTATTATGACCGCAATGGTATTCCCCGCAGTTTGAATGAACTTACCGTTGGCGGCGGAAGCTTTCAACCCTTAGTCGATCAAACGAATAATCTGGTGACTGCTCCCACTGCTGGCACTCAAGCCCCTCGATTTTTTGATAACACGGGTCAACCTAGGCTGTTAAGCGAGCTGCAACTCGGTGGGGGACAGCTACCGGCGCTACAAACCCCCAATGGTTCCCTGATTACGGCTGGAGCTGGAGCACAAGCCCCACAATTTTTTGATGCCAATGGTCAACCTCGAAGACTGAGCGAACTCACCATTGGGGGTGGAAATATCCAACCTCTGCTCAATCCTACCGGGAATGTCGTCACGGCTGGAACCGGGGCCCAATTTTTCCTTGATTCTACCGGTACGCCCCGACTACTAAGTGAATTAAATATTCCCGGACTTCCTGGTGCTAACGGGCCATTTGCACCCTTGCAACAAAACACGAGTGGAGCGGTTCTCACGCCAGCTCAAACTGGTACGCCAACGCCTCAATTTTTTGATATTAATGGCGTTCCCCGCAACTTTAGTGACTTAACCATAGGAGGGGGCACATTCCGACCCCTGATTAATCCCGTCAATGGCCCCGTACCCGTAACTGCCCAGCCTCCCCGGTTCTTCGATACGACCGGTACGCCTCGCCTATTGAGTGAATTAACCCCTGGTGGGGGTAACTTCCAGCCCCTAACTAATGGTCAAAATTTAGTTTCTGCGACTCAAGCGATTGCTCCTCAATTTTTCGATGCCAACGGCGTTCCCCGCTTATTGAGTCAACTTGTTCCAGGAGGTGGAAACATTCCTGCCTTAACTAACCCCACTGGAGAACTTATTTCTGCTGCTACAGGTGCTGCTCTTAATGGCTTACCCGCTATTATTGGCCAAGCCGCCCAACTCACCTACCAACTGCCGCAAGTTTTCCAATATCCCAACCAGTTCCTAGCGCAACTGCAAGCGAATATTCAAGAAGGAACTGCTACGATCCTCACTGACCCAACTCTTACCATTCAAGAAGGGGAAACTTCAACGATTAACCTTACAGATCGCATCCCTGTTAATATAGAACAAGAAACGACTATTAATGCTAACACTACCACCACCACAGTTAACACTGAATTTGAAGATGTAGGTCTATTAATGCCAATTGCCGTAGATCGAATTGATGATAATGGCTTTATTACCATGACCATTAATCCTCGTATCTCTACCCCAACAGGTACTTTTAATATCCTTGTAGGGGGTTTGCAACAACAAGTATCATTGGTTTCGAGACGAGAGTTAAGTTCGGGTAAAATTCGTCTGCGTGATGGTCAAACCCTTTTGATTGCTGGAGTAATTCAAGACCAAGAACGGGAAACGGTTTCTAAACTTCCCATTCTTGGAGATCTACCCATTATCGGCCGCATGTTCCGCCGAACTGACAACCGATCTGAGCGTGCAGAAGTGGTGATTGTGGTTACTCCCAACATCATCCAAGATGTAGAAGATGCAAACTGGGGATATGGCTACGCTCCCAGCCCCAACGTCCAGCAACAACTTCGTAACCGAGGCTTCCGCTATCCTGGCAGGTAATAGGGAATAGGCAAGAAGCAAAAGGCAAGAGGCAATTTCCCCTCGTCTCTGCGTCTCCCCATTCTCTCATTCCCCCATTCCCCCCCATCCCCCCCACCATGAACCAACCCACAGTTATCGGCATCGATATCGGCGGAACCGGCATAAAACTGGGCCAGTTTGCTCAAGATGGCAGTTGCCAAAACACTCTCACCATTGCCACCCCCCAACCCGCAACACCAGAAGCTATACTGGCTGCCCTACTCTCAACTCTTGCCGAAGTTGACCCAGAGCAAACCGCCTTAGCCTTGGGAGTTGGAGTCCCTGGTCCCGTAGACAAAAGCGGTAAAATTTCTCGCATTGCTATAAACCTATGTGAGTGGCAAGATGTACCCCTAGCCTCCTGGTTAGAAGGCAAAACGGGTAAACCTACTGTCCTCGCTAATGACGCAAACTGTGCTGGATTAGGTGAATCCTGGATTGGAGCCGGCCGTAACTTCCAAGACCTGATCCTGCTCACCCTCGGAACCGGAGTTGGGGGAGCTATCATCATAAATGGCAAATTATTTACTGGTCGCCATGGCGCAGCCGGAGAACTGGGCTTAATCACCATTGACCTCTACGGTCATCCTTGCAACAGTGGTAACCGAGGTTCCTTAGAACAACAAGTTTCCATTCCTGCTATCCGCCGTCAAGGGCATCTCGAACCCCAAGAACTCGGCCATCTCGCTGAAAGTGGCAACCGACAAGCCTTAGATTTTTGGGAAAACTACGGTCATCGTTTAGGGGCAGGAATCGCCAATTTAATCTATATTTTAACCCCAGAAGCAGTTATTCTTGGTGGTGGAATTAGTCAAAGTGCCCCTTACTTCCTCCCTGCCACCCTAGAAGAAATTGAACAGCGGGTTCTACCAACGTCTCGCGAAGGACTCCAGGTTTTAGTTGCTGAATTAGGCAATCAAGCGGGAATGGTGGGCGCAGCTAAACTAGCCTGGCAATATTATACAGCGCAAAGCGCTGGGGAATAGGGAATAGGGAATAGGGTTGTGGTACATGGAGAGAGAGGATTCAAGCTTGTGTTTCATAACGCAAGCCAAGTGCTGTATGAGTCATGAGTAGGAGCAAAAAAATGCGCCCCTACAATGCCTTTCTTACAGTTATTTAAATCTACTCTAATACCATTTCTTTATGAAGTTGCGCTTAATAATGCCTCGATTAAGTAGTCCCATCGAGCTGAAGGGGCGACAAACAAGCTAGAAGACAGACGGCAAAAGGGAAATAGCCCTTAAGCCTTTCTGATAATGGTGGCGAGATTGAGGTGAAAAGGACATCATCAATTCAACCTCATCGGCAAAATCCGCAAGAGAAT
>NZ_JAGHZN010000088.1:0-10218 GCF_017746735.1 Roseofilum sp. Guam
TTACACGCATTAGCTCTTTAGGCCGCATTCACAAGACTTCTGTTTCTAACGCTTCCTGAGCAAATTGGCGAAGGTATTGTAATAGAGAAGCACATTCCCTGGATCGGACTATATGTCACTCGGCGAACTGTTAAAATGGAGAGAGACTGCTGAAACCGAGGTTAAGCTAATGACAGTTCGACAACCCCGCTACAGTAAAGAAGAATTCGCACGACGGGGCGATGAAATGTATGAAACTCAGGTGCGCCCCCAGGTAGAAGAGGGAAATTATGGGAAAATTGTGGTGATCGATATCGAAACTGGAGCATTTGAGGTTGCCGATGAAATCTTGACGGCAACCGATCGCTTGTTTGAGCGACTTCCCGATGCCCAACCTTGGATTGTCCGCGTTGGACATCGAGCAGTTCATCGCTTTGGCACACGGAGTTTGAGAAAGCCAGTATGATGCAGGAGGTGGTGAATCTGAACTGCGAGGCAACAGTACCTCTAGTTGTTAGCAACGAAAATCATCAAACGCAACTGATTGATGCTGTCATTGATACGGGATACACAGGTTTTCTGAGTTTGCCGCGTGAAATTATTGTTCTCCTAAATTTGCCTTAGACAGGTATCGATCTCGGAACATTAGGCGATGGCAGCGAAGCAACTTTCGAGGTTTATGCGGCCAAGGTTATCTGGGATGGAGAATACGGCAACGTTCCCGTTAATGAGGCTGAAACTGATCCCTTAGTCGGCATGAGCTTACTTTATGGTTACGATGTACAGATTCAAGCTGTAGAGGATGGTCGTGTCACAATTAAAGCGTTGAGGTAAATAGTGAATGTAGATCGATTCCCGATAATTATGATCTCGTTTATCCTGAGTTTAATTCTACTGCCGTTCGTAAAACTCAGAGTGCGGCGATCGCTCGTTTTTCTTGTCCTGTTATTTACTACCTGGGGACTCGTCATTGGTTGCAGTTCCTCAGTAAACCAGGTCAAAAATGTGCAACTCGGACAAGGAGAACAGATTATTGTTTTAGGCAATAGCATTGCCTCTGGCTATGGAGTAAACCCAGAGCAAGCCTTTCCCACTGTTTTAAGTCGTCGGTTGAATGTGCCAATTCTCAATCAAGGCGTTGCAGGAGATACAACAGCCATGGGGTTAGCGCGTCTGCAAACCGATGTATTGGATGAAAATCCCTGGTTAGTGATGGTGGAGTTGTCAGGGAATGACTATCTACAACGCATCCCCGAAACGGAGACTGAGGAGAATTTACGCCAAATCGTAACTCAGATTCAAGCTCAGGGGGCGATCGCCGTGATTTTAGGCATCAATGTAGGTATAGTGGGAGATAGTTACGATCGCATGTTTGAGGAATTAGCCCAGGAGACACAAGCCTATTTGATTCCTCAGATCCTCAAGGGCTTGCTCAGGGATGAGCGATATCGGCAAGATGATATCATACATCCCAATGCTGATGGACATGAGATTATTGGCGATCGCGTCTTTGAAGGACTACAACCCTTACTTAAAGCCGCTAAGATTCCCTCTAATCTGGAGAATCTCATCATTGAGCGATAAGAGAGCAAACGTGTTAACCTTTGTAACGTATCAGAGGTCTTCCAAAGAACCTGGTAAGATACCTCTCAAAACTCTCCGATCTTATTAAGGGACATTGTTATGAGCTTGGAAAATGTACGCCGCCATCTTTCGGAATTAGCGGAATTAATTAGTCAATTGGAGTATGAAAACCTGACTACCGAACAAAGGAAAGTCAAGGCTTCCCTAATTGAGACCTATGAAACAATGAGAACCCGTGTTATAGAAGAATATTGGCGCGAGATTGAGATGAAAGGCGCTTATATGTCCGAAGATGCAGGATTAATTGGAATTGCCCAACAATTAAAAGATCAGTTAGAGGCTGATGGCAATTATTTAGGCAAAACTCAAGAAGCCTTCGATGCATTCATGGCTGATTTAGAGCAATTGCGTTAGAAAGCTTCTAGACGATAGCTAGTGAATCAAAAAGTTAGCTCAGACAATTGGCTCTAAGTCAATTGTCTGAGTTTTAGTGTTGGAACTTTATCAGAAAGTTACCAATGAGTTCTATAGGGCGTAGCGCTAGGGAACAGGCAACAGGCAATAGTAGACGGTGAAAGAGTTATAGGATTTAGAACTGTCCTAACCCTAAAACGTAGCGCTATAAACATCTCTTACTTTGCTCACGTTAGCCACGAGCGATCGCTCAATCTCAACTGACATTAATGAGTTATTTCCTTAGAAATAACGAAAGCTTAACCTAATATCGATACAGTCATAATGTCAAAAACTGAGCGCTCAACTCAACTCATTAACGATGACATTCCAACGCAGACAATTTTTATTATTCCTGGGAGCAACTGCAACAACTGTTGCCTGTGGTTCTTTGGGACAGCAGGGCGGATCGGCTTCTGTACCTGGAAGTTCAGCTACCGCAGCCTCCTCATCTAAAGCTTTAGGCTTAACGTTCGATCCAGTCAAATATCCTTGTCCCCTCTCCTATCAAGGGCTATCGCCAGAGCAACAAAAATCCTTGTATAGTACCTATGAAGTCCTCGATGATGTGGTGCTGCCTGAAGGATACACTTATGATGTGATAGGAGCTTGGGGAGACAAACTAGGCAATTCTCGGTTTGGATATAACAATGATTATCTCTCCTTTGTCCCCACCGGGCCAGACACAGGGTTTTTAACCATTAACTTTGAATACGTCAGTGTTCCTACCTGGGAGCAAACCTATCCGATGGTGATGGGTAAATCTCTGCCCTCCAAAGTGCTGCCTGCACTGGACAAAGCTGGAAGTGACGGAATCAATGCCTTTGAGTTGAACGATCGCGCTTTGAAAGCTGAATTCTATGATTTCTTTAAGGAAACCTTGATCGATCAAGGCATTGGGGTGATTTCTCTGCGTCGGGAGACCAATGGGCAATGGGTGAGAACCTATTCCCCTCAAGACCGCCGGATTACCGGCATCTCTGGCTTAGAGGATGGAAACTATCTGCAAGCCACTGGCCCCGCCGTGTCTGTTTTCCGCAAGACCAATGGCATGGGTTATATTGATACTCTGAGCGATAAAATTATCGGTACATTTAACAACTGTGCCGGGGGAACCAGTCCTTGGGGTACGGTGTTCAGCGCGGAAGAGAATTTCCAGAATTTTGTCCCCGAAGGGGTTTATGCTGATGGTACCTCTTTGCATCCCAAGGCAAAACCCGTTCAACGAGATGAGTTTGAGGGTCAAGGCAACCCCTTTGGGTTAGCCGGTAATAAGTATGGTTGGATGGTAGAAGTCGATCCAGCCAATGGTAATGATTATGGAACCAAGCATACTTGGTTAGGACGCTTCCGCCATGAAGCGGTAGGCATTCGAGCTGAAGCGGGTAAGCCGTTAGTGGTTTATTCAGGATGTGATCGCCGGGGCGGTCATGTCTACAAATTTGTCAGTAAAGGACTGGTGCGTAATCCCCAAGATAAAGCCAACTCCCGCCTACTGAGTGATGGAATGCTCTATGCGGCTAAATTTAATGGCGATGGAACGGGGTCTTGGATTCCCCTAAAAGCTGATACTCCCGTCAATCCTGACCTACCGAGCGATTATCATGGAGGCATGATTCCCCTACCCCATCGCGATCGCACCCAAGGCGGATTTGAGAAAATTGAACAGGATGGGGCGATCGCCGTCTTCAAGCAAAAATTCCGTACTCTGGGCGACCTCTACCAGGGCAACACCCCAGAAGAAGTGCAAGGAGCCATCCTCATTGATGCTCACTTCGCTGCCAACGCTGCCGGAGCCACCTGTACGGCTCGCCCCGAAGATACCATGATCCGTCCCGGAGATGGGGCACTCTTCATCGCCTTCACCTCCGGCAGCCCTGGCGGAGATGGCGGGGCCCATAAAGCCGTCTTCTCCAACAGTAAAGGGGAAAGCCACGAACATGGCTGGATCATGCGTCTCGAAGAAACCAGCAACGATCCCGCCGCCATGACCTTCCGTTGGGACAATCTCGCCATGGGTGGAGAAGCTACCGAAGGCGGAATGGGCTTTTCTAACCCCGATAACCTGGATTTTGATTCCATGGGCAACCTCTGGATGGTTACCGATATGTCTACCTCCAGACACAATAAAGCTGTGCCCCGTGGACGGGTAGATGAACAACGCAACTTTATTAGTCAATCCAATTTACGGGGGATTTTCGGCAATAACTCCATGTGGTATCTTCCCCTCTCTGGTGAACATGCAGGAGAAGCCTATCCCTTTGCCCTGTCTCCTATGGAAACCGAATCCTGTGGCCCGTTCTTCACAGAAGATCGCAAAACCTTATTTCTGGCGATTCAACACCCTGGAGAACGGTATGGAATGCGGAAAAACATGGCATCAGAAACCCGTGAATTTTCTATGATGACGACTGACGGCCAAGAGTTCATGCAAAAGCGCGTAGTGCCTCTGGGGTCTAACTGGCCGGGTAAAGGGCCGAACGATCCTCCCAAACCTTCTGTAATCGTAATACGCCGGATCGATAATCAACCCCTTGTCTAAATCCAGTTAGCTCTTATCCTTGATTGTCTTGTTCATCTCCCTCTGGTTCAGTGCTGGGGGGAGATTTTTGGCGATCGTATAGCGCTGCGCGCTAGGGAATGGGGAATGGGGTCGGAGAATGGGATTACCTCTGGCTATAACTTTGACATCGAACAAGCTATCCATGCCATTTTCCAATATTTGTCAATACTATAGCCCAGCGCTATAAAATCATCAGATTAAAAAGGAAATGAATACGACTAACAGGACATAAATCGCAGTCAATTTGTACTGGGTGTTTGGAGCGTAATACCAAATAGGATCGCGAGAACTTTAGCCAAGTCATTGGGGACACCGTAGGTATTGATGTCTTTTTGAATCAACTTTTGCTGGCGATGAAACAGACCAAATTTCCAGGTATCTCCTGTCGTAACTGCTCCGTAGAGATAGTCTACAGGGGCATCAATCCACTGGTCTAGGGCAATGAGTTCTCTACTGCAAGTTGGGTAAATCCTTTTCCAAGATCGGCATTTTTCGCTTCAATAATCACGAGATTTTGAGGGGTGGGAATGAAGTAATCCACATTTCCCTTGAGTTGGTTGCTGACTCGGATCGAATACTCAATCTTGAGGGGTGACTGGATAAACTTGCAGACGGTTTTCAGCACTGGGAAAATGAGTGATTCTCGACGAGCAATTTCTGAGGTAGGATCGACTAACGCCAAATTTTCTGCCAATTCATCAGTCAGTGGGGTGGGGTCTAGGGGTTGCTGCTCTGGAAGTTGGAGAGAAGTAGACTCCATAGCAACCCCGAATTCAGCTAGAATATCGGCGGTATCAAAGGGTAGGGTACTATACTGGCTAAAGCTGTAACTAGCGGCAGGGTCAAGAATTGAGGGTTTCACCATTGCTTTACTCTGGCAGCTTGTCTCATGGACTGTCCTGGATGGAAGTATAGCAAGCGATCGCAAAACTCCATATCATCCATTATACCTTGGCTCCAGAAATTTCTAATGCTAGGAGAAACTGGAGAGTGACAGAAGAGGGTTATGCTATCCCCCTATTCCCCTAATCCCTATCCTAGAAGATGGATGGACAAATTCTTGCTATCTTATGACTTATAGATCAAAATTTCCACCGATGAGCGTCCTGGTTATTTTCAGCACACATCGGTTATCGATTCCATAATATTTCTGATATACACTCAAATGCACTTAGAATTTAAACTGAGCGATCGCCATAAGCGCGTCTTACAAGCAACGGTCAATCATTATGTTGCCACAGCCGAACCCGTAGGTTCAAAAGTTTTGGTTGAAGAATATAATTTTTCTGTAAGCACGGCTACCATTCGCTCTTGTTTAAGTTATTTAGATAAATCGGGGCTACTCTATCAACCCCATACTTCAGCCGGTCGTGTCCCTTCAGATTCCGGCTATCGCTGGTATGTAGACCATTTGATGACCCCAAATGTTAAGACAGGGAAACAAGTGGAAAGCTTGCTACAAGAAAAGCTCAATTGGCAATGGAGTTTAGAAGCCCTCTTTAAATCAGCCGCCCAAATTTTATCGAGTTTAAGCGGTTATATTACTCTGATTACTATGCCTCAAGCGCAGAATGCTCGGTTGCATCATTTGCAATTAGTGGCGGTGGATAGCGATCGCGCCAGTGATGGGTCGCATTATCGCGCTATGCTAATTTTGGTTACCGATACGTACCAAACCCATTCTACTTTTATTGACTTACCCAAGACAGAAGAAGAAGAAAGCCAAACCCTAGAACAAGTAGCCAGGGAATTGCAAGTTCTCTCCAATTTTCTTAACCATAATTTGAAAGGACGGTTACTGACGGAGTTGGAGCATCTAGATTGGACGGAATTAGATAGTGAATTTGAACGCTATGGAGAACAGCTTACCCAGGTTTTGAACCAGTTTCAACAGCACCATGCGACCTCTGTTTATACGGATATTTGGATGAGTGGGGTTGCAGAATTATTGCGACAACCGGAGTTTTCCCAACTGCATCAGGTACAAGCTTTAATTCATTTGCTCGAAGAAGAACCCACTCAATTATTGCCACTCATTGTTCAAGTTCCCGATCGGGAAAAAAAAGGTAGTCGGGTGCAGGTTTGGATCGGCTCAGAAAATCCTTTGGAACCGATGCAAAGTTGCGCTCTAGTGACTTCTTCCTATTTTCGTGGTTCCCTTCCTGTGGGGAGTGTGGGGGTTTTGGGACCAACGCGGATGATGTATGAAAATGCGATCGCCGTGGTGGAAGCCACGGCAGGTTATCTCTCAGATGCTCTGAGTTAGGAGTATTTATTTAGGATCTTTGGATTCAGCGTCGCTTTGACTGCGGGGAGCAGTTAAAATTTCCCAAGCTGCCTTAGCCGCTTCCGAGAGGCGATCGCCAAATTCTTGGGCTTGCTTGACAATATTGTCCCAATTTTTCTCTGCATCTTTTTGTAGAAGTTTGAGGGAATTTTCAATCCGATCGGGATCAAATAAATGTTCTTCTTCTAGGCTGGTTTTTGCTTTCTTGACTGAACTGAGATAGGTTTCTAAGGTATAGTTTCCAGCTTTATGAAGTTCTGACTGGGCCCTGGTTTTAATGGCTTCAATCAGCGCCATAGTCTCATTTTTAACAGTTTCTGTAGCATTTTTTAGACCCTCATCTTCTTCCACCATGGCTTTGGTTTCAGGGCTAACTTCCACTTCTACTACGGTAGATTCTTTCGGTGTATCAGTTTCGCTCATGATTAGATAACCTCATATAGACGATCGCTACGCACTAGGGAATAGGCAACCAGATTCACCCCGATTGTAATGGAGTTGTGAGTCTTTTGCCCGATGATGATAATTACGAGTTTATTCTAGCGGGCGCCAAGCGCCCGGCTAAGGCGGTAAACTCTCCATCATGGGTAGGGTTGACTCTCCTCTCTACTCAAGTATTGTCGCACAATTGACAAAAAGAGGATTTGGGGATATTCTTACTCGTCAGCTTATTCCGACAATCAATAACGGTAATGTTCAAAAAAATAACTGCGATCGCCGCCAGCTTGGGTATCCTGTTAACAACTGCTGGAGCCAGTCCAGCGCAAGAAATTCTGGAAGAAATTCAAAACACCGGAACCTTAAAAGTCGGCATTCGTAAAGATGCAGCTCCTTTCGGCTATGTAGAATCGGGAGAATGGGAAGGACTTTGCATCGAGATGATGGAGTCTTTTACTGAAGAATTAGAACAGCAATTCAACCGCTCTATTGAATTGCAAACCATTGAATCAACCCTCAATGAAGCTTCCTCGAATGGTCGATATCGCAGTGTCAGAGATGGACGAGTTCATCTAGAATGTGGACCGAATACTATCAGCACCACTCCACCTCAAGGAACCGAATTTTCGACCAAATTCTTCGTTACGGGAACCTATTTTTTAATGCGTCCTCAAACTCGAATTTTGTTCAAACCTTCGGGATTTTTGGAAGGATTAGATATTGGGGTTCTAGATGATACTCTAACACGCAAATTTATTGAGATTCGCTATCAACTCGCCGATCCAATATCTTATACCGGAAATCAAGGCAGACAACAAGCTATTCGAGATGCTATGAGAGGAACAATTGATGCCTTTGCCAGTGATGGGATTCTCTTAGTTGGAGAAGCCGAAAGACAAGGATTAACTTCTTCTCAATACAGTCTTTTACCGAATGAACCCCTAACTTGTATTTCCTATGGTATGATTTTGCCCTCCCACGATCAGCAATGGATAGAAACAGTTAATCTCT
Organism: Roseofilum sp. Guam; assembly: GCF_017746735.1. Taxonomy (NCBI): domain Bacteria; kingdom Bacillati; phylum Cyanobacteriota; class Cyanophyceae; order Desertifilales; family Desertifilaceae; genus Roseofilum; species Roseofilum sp. Guam. Next base: position 8,316 of record NZ_JAGHZN010000088.1, read on the forward strand.
TTATTGCTAAAGGAGATGCGATTAATATTGTTACCCGTATCTTGACAGATTTAGTCGGGGCAGAATCTCCTTATATCGATGTGACGATCGCCGCAATGGATAAGTGCAGTTAATTCTAGAAATGTCATCTTTTTTATATCACTATCCTCCCCTATTTCCAGGTATCCTCAAACGTCGCTATAAACGGTTTTTAGCTGATATTGAATTGGAAACTGGGGAGTTGATTACGGCCCATTGTCCCAATACAGGACCGATGACTGATGTTTGTGAAATTGGCGCTCCGGTACAAGTATCCTATCATGACAATCCCAAGCGTAAGTTGGCTTACACTTGGGAAATGATTCAACTGCAAACTCCTGAACCGATTTGGGTGGGGGTGAATACGAGTTTACCCAATCGAGTCATTAAATTAGCTCTAGAGCAGCGAATTTTTTCCCAATTAAAAGACTATGAAACCCTGAAAACTGAGGTCGTTTATGGCAAAGATCGGCGCAGTCGCGTGGATTTTCTCCTGACTGGAGATCCGCCGATTTATGTAGAAGTTAAAAATACCACTTGGGCTAAAAATGAGGTTGCCTTGTTTCCCGATACGGTAACCGATCGCGGTCAAAAGCATTTACGGGAGTTAATGGAACTTCCTCCAAAAGCAAGAGCGGTGATGCTCTATTTCATTAATCGCGCGGACTGTGAGCAGTTTTCCCCTGGGGATAGCGCCGATCTCGTCTATGGTGAGCTGTTGCGTCAGGCGATCGCCAAAGGAGTAGAAATTCTCCCCTGTCGCTTTTCTGTCACTCCAGAAGGGATAGAGTATCTAGGTTTAGCTGAAGTAAATCTTTCCAAGAAGTCAACCTAGCGACGGGAGTGACATCTGCTGCTTCTCAATGACTCAGACTCATCTTCTCAAATTGATATAGCAGACAAAGGGAAAGTTAGGACATTTTCTATTGACTATTGCCTCTTGCCTATTACCTCAAACAATAACCTAACTGTCTTAACCAACTCCTTCTCTGCTATATTAAGTTTAAATCGCTAAATCTGCAATCAACGGTAAATGATCGGAGCCAATATTAGAATCAGTACGACTGTTTACTGGTTTCTATTGAGGCAATTGTCTGAGAGTATTTATTAAGCGCAATATCATGAAGAGAGGTATCCACCACAACATGGAAATCGCCACTCCCTGATGGACAATACCCAATGTGAGGATATTGTAGCAATGGTTCCCTAATTCTCGACTGGTAAGGTATACACTCAAAACCCAAGGTTGGGATATCTGCATCCAACTGACCACTATTTGGGCAATTTCCGTATAATTTAAGCCAAACCCAGGGTAAAATCTTCAGGAAGAATAATCCTCAAGGGGTGACAAGGCAGGTCAAAGGTCGCTATAGCGACCTTTTTCGGTGGTATTTTGCTGAAAACATCAACTCAATGGTCGCGATCGCATAACCATAGCATCAGATTAGAGGGTTACTTGCCCAAAAAATCTCAGCGATTTTTTGGGCATCTTAAAGGCTCAAAGCCAAGCGTAGCCTTAGATTAAAGCCTGTTGTCACTCCCTGAGAGAATAATCATATTGAGAAAGCCCTTTTTAGATTGACATACTCCCCGACCTGAAGGTACGGGGATTCTCCGGTCAAACAGCAATAGCAGTCTGGGACGGTCTGACTAAAGCCTAACGAATCAGTTGATGCCCCAACTGATTTAATGTTTCTAGCCGCATTTAAGTCTCTATCATGCTTAGTTGAACATGAAGGACAAGACCATTGACGCTCTTTTAACTTCAGTTCATTGAGTACATGGCCACATTCAGAACAAGTCTTAGAACTGGGAAACCATCGATCAATATAAACTACACGCTTAGATTTCTTGGCAGCTACCCATTCAAGAATAGAAAGAAATT
>NZ_JAGHZN010000089.1:0-10129 GCF_017746735.1 Roseofilum sp. Guam
GGTGAATAATGGTGTGTAAAGTTCTTCCATTCTCGACTTCTGTGATTTTGGTTGTTTTGTCATCGCTGCTAGTAGCCAGGTAACGTCCGTCAGGGGAAAAGGCTATTGCCCTGACCTTACTCTGGTGAGGAATTTGATTCTGCGCCCTGATCGTTTGGGTAATTTGTTGCAATGCTGAAATTGGACTATAGGCGACATACTCAGTCACAGATTGATTAATCACTTGAGAGTACAACTCTTGAGTGATTTGTAGGGCAAAAACAAGAGTCTCTAACTGCTGACTGGGTACATTCTCAAATTGCCGTAGGACTTTAATACCCAACCGTTCCCATCGAATACTGTCTAGGGCGAGTTTGCGCTCTACCCTAGCTCGATACACCAACCCACCTGTACCAGCAATAATCAGCACTGAGGCCAGAGATGTGAACCTTAATTGCCAACGGCTCTGCCGTACCCTCTTCTCAATCTCAGCTAAACTGCGTTCCGCTTCTTCCCGTTTGGTTTGCTCCTCTTTCAGTTTCTCCTGCAACTGTCGCAGTTCCGGTGCTTGCTCGCGCACATAGCGCACCAAATAGTCATGCACCAACTGATAGCACTGTTCCCCTCGCTCCTCTATCGACAGCACCAACCCCGAACCCACTAAAATCTTCAGCACCAGGGGTAAGTCTGCCACCTCTATCTTTTTCCGTAACTCCCGTTCCAGTTCCGGCTCCGTCTTCACCGGGCGGCGCAAATCTTCATCCGTCAACAGAAACAACAGCCAATAGGCCGATCGCTCATGTTCTGTGCCACAATCTTGAACAACCGTCTCAATATAACGCCGCACCAGTTCCGTTTTCGGCTCCAACACCCCCTCATACAGCCGCTCATACTCCTCCAACCGCGTAATATAACTGTCTTCCAATTGACTGCCCACAATCTGTAACTCAATCGGAATCACCTCTTCCGTCTCTCCCGCCAAATCCTGCACCAGACGCTCCAAGAGTTCCTCTTCCGGATGAAAGCTCGTCTTCTGGGTCAACCGCCGAATAATCTGCACCGCCTCCTCCGGCTGAAAATAGGACAACGGATAAGCATTCTCCTTACCCAGCACATCCCCCACCCGTTGCAGTTCCCGTTGCTCAAACAAATAATGAATATAATCCTGGCGAATCGAGATCACCACTTGCAACTTAGGACAGCGCTCCAACCCCTCCGAGAGCAACCCAAACAGCGCCCTGCGCTCCGGCTTTGTCCGAAACCGAAAGAAAAACTCCTCAAACTGGTCAAAAATCAACACAATGCGCTCATGGGAACGCTCTGCCTCTCGCCACACCCGCAACAAATCCGCCTCAGTCCACCCATTCCCCATTCCCCGCTCCCCATCTTCCCTCTCTTCCCCATCTCCGTGTCTCCGTGTCTCCGTGTTTCCGTGTCCCTCTCCACCTATTCCCCATTCCCTCAATTGCTCCCCAATCTGCCCTTGCCAATCCTCATATCGCCGCAACACAATCGGAACAATCCGGTCTTGATGCACCTTCTCTGCCAACGCCGGAACCAACCCCGCTTGCAACAGCGAACTCTTCCCCACCCCCGAATATCCATAAATCACCGTCACCACATGAGAGGTATCCAATATCCGCTCCACCAACTCCTCAACCGCCTTCTCTCTCCCAGCCGCCCGAATTTCCGTCGCCACCCCCCGTTGATGGGGTCTGGGTTTCAAGCGACTCGCCCCCACAAACCCGCGAAAATTATACTCAAACTCCGCCGTCCGTAACTCTCGCTTCACCTCATAGGCTTCCCAATAGTCCTTACGCTCAAACAACAGGTCTCTCAACACCTGCAATACTTCCACATGCAGCCTCGGCGCACGCTCTACCCCCGACTCCCGCACCCTCTGCAACTGCTCAATAGCTGCATCCCTCTCTCCCCGACGGCGATAAACCTTCGCCAAAATCAACCGCGACAGCACCATATAATATTGAGTCGAGTCTTCTGGAGCTTCCTGTAATACCTTCTCGCTCCACTGCTCTGCCTCCTCCCACTGCTCCTGCTCAAACGCCACCTCTGCTAACACCGAATAATCCCGCAATAGATAACGCTTCGGCCATTTCTCCTCATCTTCATGCAACGGAATTACCTGACACGCCAACTGTGCCAACAACTCCCAATGCTGCAAATACCGCAAGATTCCCAACCAGCGATGAAACGTCCTCGCCACATTCTCCAACTCTCCCGCCTCTTCCCACAGTGCCAACGTTCGCTGCACATACCCATACGCCACCTGCCACTCAGAACCCTCTCGCCGTTGCTCCTCTACCAGTTCATTAAATAACTTCGGCGGCACAAACTGCACATTCTCCCTTGTCGGAAACGCTTTCCGAAAATAGGCATACGCCAACTGACTGCACACATAGCCTTGTTGCTCCAGATTTCCCTGCTCTTCCCACATCTCCTGCGCCCGTTGATAATGCCCAATAGCTTTCTCAATCTGGCGATTATCCCCATAAGGCACACCAGCCAACCCCAACAACAGTTCTAGATGCGCTCTCCCTTCCGCGCTCAGGGTTGCTCCCTCCTCTTCCATATCCCGTTGCACCGCCTCCAATGCCATTGCCAGTTCCTTCGCTTCTTCCGGAGTACAAATCCCCCCATTCCTTTGAAAATGTTCTACCTGCTCGGCTAACCAGTCATTCAGTGCGGCTGAAGGAAGCCGAAATTGATAGTGACTTGCCCAACTTGCCAAATCCGGAGCCGATTTGAGCAACGTTTTCAGCACGCCCTGATTCACCCAAAACACCATCGGCACAGGAAACTCCCCCTTCAGAGACTCCCGCACCTGGTTCACAGAAGCCAACAGTTTCTCCAGTTGCTCGACTCGCTCCCAACCCGTAAGAATTAGGGAATAGGGAATAGGATTTTCATTTCCCCCCGATGTTTCTTGATAAGATCCTTCTCGGTGTAGCGCATTTAATAAAGAAGTCTCCCCTTCCTGCAATTTCACTACCTTGATGTGTAAGGCTGACATCTTCACCAACTCATCAATTAACCCCTGCTGCAAATCGCCATAATTACAACAAGCAATCATCAGCGCAAACTCACCGCGAGAAGCTTCAAGCATCCAGTTGAGGTTGTCTAGAATATCCAGATTTTCAGGACTGAGAGCAATCATGAGGTTAGGGAATAGGGAATGGGGAATAGGAGTTTTTTATGGATAACTTGATTTTAGTTTTTTGATGATAGTGGTTAGAATCTTGATGATGGTGGTTAACTCGTCTTGCATTGCAGTAAACTTTTTTTGAGAAACAAGTTGAGCATTAATCATAATTTTAATCCAGTATTGAGTTTCTGATGCTTCTTTAATGGCTATAGAATATTTAGAAATCAGATCGTTTCGAGATTGAGCATAAGTAGCTTCGGCACAGTTAGCTCCAATCGATGTATCACTTCTTAAAAACTGTTTAGCTCATACTTTTCCGGCATCATCATAATTCCTTTTACTCAATTCTACATAAGCGCTAATCACTCGCACCGCAAAATGTTCCGTTCTCTCTTGTATATCCATTTCCCCCATTCCCCATTCCCTCTATCCTCCTATCACAGCCCAAAGCACTGTATCATTGATTCAAAGCATCCAACCGCTCCAAAATCTCTAAACCCTGCGCCACATCACCCTGCATTGCCAAGGCTTGAAAGCGTGTCTGAGCATCAAACTCAGCTAGTGCCAGTGTTGAGAGTTCCTCCATTAGTTTATTCACACTCATGCCACGAGATTGAGCCAGTGCTTTCAGGCGAGAATGTTTGTCATCGGGTAAACGAATAGTTAAGGTTGCCATATTATACTTACTCCATAATCAAGGCTTCAGGGGAAAGAATAGAAAGCTGGGGAAAGATGAGTTCAGCCCTCTGGAAATCTTTAACATTTTGGGTGATAATTGCCTCAGCATTTCCTGCGATCGCCAACTCAATCAAATGATTATCCCCTTCATCCCTCAAGTTTGGCCGCCATAAGTAATACACCTGAACCCATTGACTCACCGACATTAAAGCAGCCAGCAATGCTTCAACATCTACTCTCGGTAGCGGACAACGTGCCATGACTTCTGACCTCGACAGAATGGACTCATACTCCAAAAACAAAGCCGTTCCCATCAGAGGTTGATACTTGCCTTGTAAGCAGGCACGAAGCACAGCACGACTGACTCCATCCGGACTAATCAAGGCACTGACAAAAACATTGGTGTCAATCACAAGCTTGCTAGACATGAGCCAATGATAGCATATACGCCATCATTAGGGATGGGAATGGCGATCGCCCCTATGCCCTATTCCCCAATTGTTCCGCGCCTTCCAAAATAGGATTGATGTCAAACCAAGAAACTCCATCTTCTTGATACTCAAATACTAAACGAGAATGAATTAATTTATCGTAATGTTCATCGCCGCTTACCTGCTGAGTCTGTTGTACCTGTCGCAACAATTCCCATTCAGATTCATCAATCTGCAACATCATATTACTGCGTCGCTGGCGGATGACAAATTCTAAACTTTCACGGGTAAGTTTTCCTTTTTTACGGTCTTTAGGAATCCACTCAGTTAACAGTTGCAGTAATTCCCGGACATGACCGCCGCTGGTACGACAGAGATGGTCTAAACTGGAGGAATGATCAAATATTTCTACAACTTTATTCAGTCGTTCTGCTTCAGTCAAATTGGGGAAAGCTCTGGCTAAAACCATTTGCCTCATTTTCTCCATTCCTTGAGGACAATCTTGGCGATCGCGATTCTTAAGCCGTACCATAGGCAAGAGTTTCGGTGAATCGGGATAGCGGGTTGTTAAACGGTTGTATTCATCACAAAATCGTAATGATAAGGGCATGGTATAGACTAGGTGGCATTGGAATTTTTGCAGGAATTCGGCTTGATCGATAAACAAGTATTCTTGTTGAGGACGATCCCAAGATTTTCGGGTGGCATCAATGCGGTCTAAGTTATCAACAATGACAACTAATCCTTGCTTGTTTTGTTGTTTTAAGCATTCAATGGCAGGCTGAATCAGTTCTTGGTTAATGGCTTTGATTAACTCGGTTTTCTGCGGCCCTAAAAATTGATTAAGCTTCTGTCTCAGTTGAGTATCTTCTTTCGCTTTGGCAGTAATTTTAGCAATTCCCATGCCTAATGAAAAGCCTTCTGAATTGGCTTTAACACCGATTTGAGGCAGTTTTTCAGTTTCAGGAATGCCAATTTCTGCTTCTGTGAGATTAAATTCCTTTTGTAATAAATCCGTGGTTCGGTTTAAGAATCCCCGTAGTCCTGTGGCTGGGGGAAGTTGTAGTTCTTCGAGTCCCTGGGAAATTCGACGGGCGATCGCCAATAATACATCTCCAATATCTACATCTGCTAATTCTAAGTCTTCGCTGGATTCAAAATAAATGGTATAAAATCCGGCTTCTTCCAATTCCGTTCTGAGCTTCAATAGTTCGGTTGATTTACCGCAGCCAATATGTCCAGTAAAGAGATTACAGGTGGGTTCATCGGGATAGATCTCAGTAATATGCTCAAATAACTCGGTAATAACGCGATCGCCTCTTACCTGAGTAAAATCAATATAGAGCTTTCTTTGTTCGCGATCGCTAACATCAATAGTATCGCTCGGTTTAGTCGCTTTAAGAAACCGAATAAAATCAAAGGGCATAGATTAACGACTCATGGTCTAATTCAACGAGTGGTATTGAGGGGTTCCCCTTCATCCCCCAGTAGGAGGTAAGAGAAATCCCTCTCCTGCAAGAGAGGGACTTTCAAGTTGACAAAAAAACGTGATATAAGCAGCGAAAAGGAGAGTTAGGAGAATTTTTATTGCCTATTCCCTATTGCCTCAAACAATACCATAATCCTCCTAAATACCTCATGCACTGCTATAGTACTATCCTCCAACTGAGCCAGCAGAGCCTTGAGCTGTGTAGTCGAAATTCAAGAACATAATCACAGATACAGTGGCAAAATAATAGCCAATTATCCCGATAGCTAAGTACAAGACTGCTAAGGCAGCAATCGTTAACCCAACCATACCGAGGAGACCACTAATAATACCTGCGGCAAAAGTCAAAAGTAGAATAGGGATGAAAACAGATAACCCTAAAAGTACGAATCGTCCAAATACAGCCCACCAACGACCTTTAACCAGACCTTGACTATAGCCCATGGCATCGAAACCACAATCACGTAATGCAATAGCATAGTAGGTAAAGCTGTACCGAATAGACAGCCAGATACCAGGAATGATCAATACGATGAAGCCCAGTGCAACAAGAATAGATACGACGATGCTGACAATAAATGCAATAAAAAACTTAGGGGCAGCATTTTCCAATACTGCCATCATCTCTACACTCTGACCTCGAATGGAGCGCTCAACCACATTGGGTACAGCTAGTCCAACTACGATCAACAGGACATTGCCAATGATAGCAAGCAGTATGGCTAGGCCACCAGAGAGCTGCTCTGAGAGTAAAAGGGGTAAATTAGTGATCAGCGTAAAAATGCAAAAGATTTGAATATTTTTAGTGAACTCTGACCAGCCTATACTAAGGTACTCTGGAACACCAAGTAGAGACTTTTGCAGAGAACGTTGCAGGTTTGATTCCATAATTGTAGACTTCCTTTCAATTTAATCATCAGTTGCCTGAGAGAACCTGAACCGAATAAATAGAGTATTTATAGCGCTTCACGCTAGGCAATAGGTACAAGGCAATCTAGCAATAGCTTGTATTGCTTAGAGTCTAAGGCTTCAATCTACACCTTATAGACGAAAAAAACGCTATAATCTCTGGTACACTCAGCGTATCACATCCCTTTTTGAACAAACTTTAAGATATAAATAGAAACACAGATTGGGAGGTTTAGAATCTTTTAATCATACTCTCCTCGTTAAGCAGGGGTTAAAATTATTCTAAAATGCGTAATTCTTTACGAATGTCTTCGAGTTTCTGAGTATATCCTAACGTTTGATATCCTTGTTGAACTTCAGTTAACCAATCGAGGGCTTGGGAGCGATCGCCCATTACCTGATAAATTTGAGAGAGACCATGGGCGATCGCCGCTCGATCTTCTAAATTATCGGAAGCGATCTGATTCAAGCCTTGTTGATAATACGCTTGAGCTAGAGGAACCAGCCCCAAATTCAATAAATATAAATCCCCTAATTGTCGGTATATGCTGGCTCCCTCGATATCGTTACTCACCACTGATTCTAAATGTGCGATCGCCTCAGCGATTAAGTCAAAATTCAAATAGAGTCGCGCTAACGCTAAATGTTCAGCCGCAGGATCGAGAGACTGTTGCCGAATTTGGGCTTCTTTTAAAGAGAATTCGGCTTGTTTTTCTGGTTCTAGAATCTGGAAATGAATTCCTCCAGCCATGGGTTGTGCATCGAGAGAAGAAGCACCTTGATCTGTTTCAATTTGTAGGGTGTAGCTGATTCCCGCCTCCAGAGAGCGATCGCCAGAATATATTATTTCTGTGGGAATAGGTTCCAAACCTGCTTCTACAGAACCCACTTCTACTGTGGTGCGCCAAATCTCGACCCCATCCCCTTTCAAAATGACTGTATAGCTTTGGCTATTGGGAACTGAATGCCAACGAAAGCGAGGCGTTGAGGTTCTCAGATACGTGCGTCGAGGGCTAATAATATAGGGTACATCAGCGTGTAGTTGAAAATCCCTATCACCTCGATGAGGACAACCATAGGAACCCGGAGAACATTCAGGTTCATCTTCTGTCTTTTCAGCTTGACTGATGCAAGTATTCGGTTTTTGTTCTCCTGAAGCGATCGCCTGTAAACTTAAATTCAAACATTGGACTAACAGGGAGCCATCCGTAGCTAACAGGCGATCGCCTGCAAACACCGGCATTCCTAATCTAGCTCTTACTCTACGTCCATCTTGGCGCTCCAGTTCTCCCTTCCCTTCCACCTGCACAATCCAACCATTGGGCAACTCATTACTCGCAGCAAAGGCGATCGGAGTAAAACTCAATACTCCAGCACTCAAGAGGGTAGTGAGTAGTAGGTCTCTCTTGATATTCATAGCTCTGTTCGGTGAGGATAGCTTTGTTACCTATGGTAGTCTAAAAATCCTCTGGTCAACATTTAAAGCGATCAACAGAGCAGAAGAGTAATCGGTAAAAAGTTTTTCCCCATTCCCTATTCCCCAAGAAATCTATTGAGTTCCTGCATCAATACCTAACTCGATATTCGAGCGACACAATTGTTGGGTGGCTTCATCTGGACTCGCGATCGCCAAATTCCACTTACTTTCCCAGTTGGAAGCAGTTTCATTAGCTAAATATCCCTGAGCGATAATCTGGCTATTTTCATCATCCGGAATCAAGACTAGCTCTTTTTCTTCAGGATATTCTCGTTTCAGAGCCGAAACTCTCACGGTTCTGGGTAAGGGAGTGATGCGAGCTGATTTCATCTGTTCCTCTTCCATTTCATCAAACGCAATCGGCCACTCTGCTGCACCTAAATCAGAAAAGAGATAACGAACAAACTCTGAAGGCTTGCCATTAGGATAAATGAGATAAAAGCAGGAACGAGAGAGCATTTTAGGAGTCGCCATTTGAGCCATTGCAGATGAGGCTTGTTTGATGTCCGGATTCGGGGGGGCCTCACATCCGGCCAACAGGAGAGCGCCGACTAAGGTTAGTCCTAAAGCGGTTCTAAAAATCATTTTGGTTTCTCCCTATCGGGCTTATCTATAATAGTGAACAGTTAGGGGCAATTAACGTTTATTTGAGTGAAGCAGAAATGATCAATGGCAATCAGGGATTTGAAACGACGATTAACAAGGTTGTCCGGATGCCTCAAGAGAGTGAACTGTGCGATCGCGCCCGCATCCTCGGACTGAATGTCGTTAACGTCATGTGGGAAGATGCTGCCCGGACTGCGGGTTCTGTCTGGGGGCCCAATATTACTGATATGACACTACAAGTGCGCCATGGCAATAATTCCCAGAAGAAAGAACTCTTACCCGTTATTCGCTATCCTAACTTTACCGATAAAACGGGTGATTTGCCTCTAGAGTATGTCTACCTCAAAGTCGGAAATCAACAGGGAGAAGACCTAGAGGCAATCTCGTTGAAAGAATACCTGAATAATCTCTCTGAATATATTAGTTATCCAGAGAAATATGATCCTGAAAACAAATCCCTGGTAACGGATAAGGATACCCACATTTTAGTTAGCGCTCAAGCCTGCTTTCTTCCCATTCCTCAACAAGGGAAATGCGAGTTTAACCCGGTTCTGTTTAATTATCAATCTCGTAAGGATAGTCCGGCCGTTCTGGCGATTCTAATCACGACAGAAGGCAGTAGTGCAACTGTACTCGATAATAATAGCGATCGCGCCCAATGGGGACAAAATGTCTATTTCAACAACAACGGTCAAAAGACTTGCCTCACGGGAGAGCGCCTAAGCGACTACAAAGACCACCAAGCTCAAGAAATTGCCAGTCGTCAAGGCATTTCCCTAGAAGAAGCTCGTAGCCAAGTCACCGTTGCCGAAGATGTGAATAGGGTAATGATTGTGCAAGTTCCCTTAAAACAAAAACAAGATTCTCCCTTCCTGTCTATGGCTGCTGGTAGCTGTGATTTTATGCTAGAGGAGAAGTGCCGGGGGATAACCTTGGAAGAGAGCGATATGGAAGATGCCGTCATTGGCCATGGAGAGGATGAAGGCGAACATTTAGAACTTGGGGGTCACAAACTCGAACGAGACCCCAACTATCCCATCCGTATCACCGTACAGTTCTATAAAGCCACCAGCAACGGCATTATTGATGACGAAGATTTAGTCAATATCCATAACTGCATTGAAAAATCCTATACCAGTGCCGATTATATCGGTTCTTTAGTTGTTGGAACCCTAGAAAAAGGCCACCTAGGAATGGGTGAAGCGCGTCCCACCCAACCTGCACCTTCTACCCAACCCGTTCTTGGGCCTCCGAAAGACTTTTTACAAGTGGTGAATCCTTTTGCTCCCCACGAGAAGCCAAAAACATGACTATAGCCCTTCGCGCTAGGGAATAGGCAATAGGCTTGCTTTGCAATAGCTTGTATGGCTTAGGTTCTAAGGCTTCAAGCTGTACCT
>NZ_JAGHZN010000090.1:0-10020 GCF_017746735.1 Roseofilum sp. Guam
CATTAGGAAATCGCTATGATTGTTGAAATTAGAGAATTTAAGCAAAATCCTATTGCATCAAATTAAGCTTGCCACGCCACTACAATCTTCTGGTGTATTGCAGTTGTGGAGCATCTGAGCAACTGTGGCATCTACGGGTAAGGCTTGTACTGGAATGGAGGATAACCAGTGTTGAAAGGAGTTACCTCCATTCTGGATAAAGGATTTTAGAGTCAGTTGAAGATCGAGACGGTAAAATCCACACAGGGGTTCCCAGTACTTTCCCTGAATCGGAACAACGGCTAAGGTTGATTCAGGAATGTCGGAGAGTTGGGCGATCCAATGCTGCAAAAGAGTGGGGTCTAAGTTGGGTAAATCGCAACCGAGCAACAAAATCCAGGGATGTTGAATTCTTTCCCAAACTTGAGAGAGAGCAACTAAGGGCCCGTTTCCAGGGTTGGACTCGACGATCCACTGGCAATGTGGGGGGGCGATCGCCCGATAGCGATCGGGCCAAGGCGTAACGATATATACCTGCTCTGTACATTGGGTGGCGACTTCCGATACCCGTTGCAGCAAAGGGACTCCATTCCAGGGAATCAGAGCCTTGTCCTGTCCCATGCGGGAACTTTGCCCTCCGGCTAAAATGACACTGGCTACGGTAGCACTGGGAAAAATAGACATGGGTTATTTATAACTCACCGCCGTTCCACTTGCTGCGACCATCAGCATACTACTGCCACCCGAAACTGAAATGGTTTCATAGTCAAGATCGACACCAATAACTGCATTTGCGCCCATCTTCTGAGCCTCAGCTACCATTTCCTTCATCGCGGTTTCTTTGGCTTCCCGGAGTGATTTCTCATAAGCTCCCGAGCGCCCGCCCACGATATCACGAATACCAGCAAAAAAATCTTTGAAGATATTAGCCCCTAAGATTGCCTCTCCACTGACGACACCATGATAAGCGGTAATCTGATATCCATCTAAACCATCTGTTGTAGTAACTAGCACAATATAAGTCCTCATTCAATCAGAATTTATCTCGATCTTAACCCATCCCTATTGCCTATTTTCTTTCTCTTTATAGCGCTGTTGTATCTCTTCAATACTAAACAGAGCTTCAAACTTTAACCCCATGGACTGGTAATATTCTGCACCTCCCTGGAGGCGATCGACTAATGCTACGATTTGGTTCACTTCGTATCCTACAGCGCGCAAGCGCTCCACCGCTTTCATCGCCGACTGTCCCGTAGTGACTACATCCTCTAGCACGACCACCTTAGCGCCCTGGGGTAAGGTCGGTCCTTCAATATAAGCCTGAGTTCCATGACCTTTGGCTTCCTTACGCACAATTAACGCTGAGATGGGCCGCTCTTCATAAGCAGAAACGACACTCACGGCAGTCACAATTGGATCGGCTCCCAAAGTTAATCCTCCCACGGCTTGCACATCTTCAGGAAGCAGATTTAACAACAACTCGCCCACCGCTACAGCTCCTTGGGGATGGAGGGTAACCGGTTTACTATTGATATAGTAAGAACTTTTTTGGCCAGAAGAGAGTAAAAAATCTCCCTCTTGATAAGCCAATTGACAAAACAAATCTATTAACTCTTGACGTGAGGTCAAATCTACCATGAGGACACCTGATCTTTCCTGCAAATTATAGCGCTGGTAATGGGCAATGGCTAATTGGTAAACTATAATTTTTGATTCCCAAAGTACCATGACCCTTGCGCGTTCGAGTCCTCTTTCTCTTGAGGTAATTCCCATGCGTCTGCCAGATGCAGACCCGGAATTACTGCATCATGACCCCTTAGCTCCTGAAGGGATTCCCCTGATGCTGATTCCAGGAGAACCCAGCCAGCTTATGGTCAAACTGGGTAATCCTGGAGAACACCCCTTGAATGTGACCCTAGAATTTCGGGGAAATTTGCCCCAGGCTTGGTATTCTTGCGAGAGGGAAAATTCTGAAATCTCTCCTGGAATCAGCCAAGATATTATCATCGAATTCCAAGCACCGGATGACTTTTTTGAGGCATTCCTGGCCCTAAGAGAAAATTCAAGTTTACGGATTAATTATAGTGGTCGGCTTCAGGTGTATGGAGCGATGCCAGGAACGGTGAGCCAACTGATTGATGTGGCGGATATTAACTTTTATGTGCGTCCCCAGTCTAGGTATTTAGACTTTTTGCCCCAAATCTATCGGGAAGTTGATTTTGTGGGGCGGTTTTTGAAGATTATTGAAGAAACGTTTAACCCAGATGTGCAGATGATGGCGAGTTTATTTGCCTATCTCGATCCCTTAACTGCGCCCCAATCTATGTTGCCATTTCTAGCCCATTGGGTGGGTTGGGAATTGCAATCTTATTTGAGTTTAGATCAACAGCGATCGCTCATTCGCCATGCCTTAGAAATTTATCGCTGGCGAGGCACACGGCGAGGGTTGCGACTCTATTTACATTTGGCTACGGGTTTACCCTTGGATGATGATGTGGAACGGGAGGAAGATAAACATATTGCTATTCTGGAAACTTTTAGCCAAGGATTAGTTTTAGACCATTCAATTTTGGGACAAGATGCTCTGTTGGGTGGAGGTCAGCCGTTTCATTTTCGGGTACATTTGCAACCCGATACTCCAGGGTCGGTGGATGAGGCTTTGGTGCGTCAGGTGATTGACCAGCAAAAACCAGCATTTTGTACCTATGAGTTGCAACTTGATTAGTGGATAATGGAGCAATACCTCCTGATGCCAAAAGTTAATTAAGTTTTAATTTTTTTCTGAAAATGACCGTTTTATGGCCATACTGTCTGTTACAGATCGTGATTGAGTAAGGCTTGTGACGTTATCTGCCGATCCCGGAAGTGGCACAGAGCTTCCCTACCCTGTTCCTCTAGAACGGTTGGTTGTCCATGATGGTTTGCTTTTAAATGCTCATCGTTGGCAACGGGCCCATGAATATCATCGAAAGCGCCAGAATTTATATTATCAGGCGCTCCATCAACCTGGAATTGTTTATGGTTTGGGGGTGAAAGTGATTTCAGCTCCTGATAGTATCGCAGCCCAGTATCGTGACGGACGCTGGGTAGAAGTACAACCGGGGATGGCTATTGACCGGATGGGAAATCCAATTATTGTCGATCAGGCGATCGCCTTTCGCATTGCTCTAAGTCCCAAGGAAATCCCAGTTACAGTCTATTTAGTACTCAGTTATGTCGATCCAGAAACCCTACAGCGCAATTCTGAGGTGGAACTGGTTCCGGAAACGTTCCGCATTGATGAGAAAAGCACCCCTCCATCAGGTTTAGAAGTGGAATTATGCCGTTTGCAGCTCTCTCCTGGAACGGTGCAGTTATCCCCCTCTGGGGGTTCCCTGAGCGGAGTCGAAGGGGGCAACGTTGGGGATGTGTTTGCGCCCCAGATCAATCAGTTGGATCTGCGCTATCGCTCTCCTGTGGGAGTTCGCCCCCAAGGAACGGTACAGGTTGCCTATATGCAGGGTGGAAATGGGGGCGATCGCCTGACGGCTTCTAATTTATCCTGTTTACTACAGGCCTTTGTAGCCCTCGATCCGGGAATGCGAGGCATTGAAGAAGTTGCTTCGGTTACCTGGAGCAATACAGAGAACTCGGAAGGGTTGGAGGAATCTTGGGAGATGACGGCAACTCGTCAGGGGTTAGTTTGGCAAGGCTATGATTTAATCTATTTAAGCTACAATCAGGCGCTGAATACGAATGAGGCTCAACAGGCAAGTTTACGAGCCTATGTAGGATTAGGGGGGGTGATCTTCATTGAGCTATTGGAAGAGGAGACCCAGGTAGATGAGTTAAGTTTTGTACAACAGGAACTGTTAGAGGCGATCGCCGATATTGGCGATACAGTAGAGTTACAAGAGGTAAAAACCCAGTTAAACGAAGAATTAGCAGCTTGCGAAGAGGAATTAAATCGCCAAATTCAAGAGATTTGTGCATCTATAGAACAATTAGCCATTAATCTAGGCATGTCTGGCGCTGATTTAGGGCAATTATCCCCATGGCATCCCCTGAAAACCCAACCCTTTTTATTTAGTGCCCTACCCAAAATTCAGCAAAATCCGGTTCGCCTATTTAATTGGGGAGGCGTAGTTTTGGCGATCGGGGATTTATCCTTAGCGTGGGGACTCGAGAGTGGACTAGAGTTACCCAGAGAAAAAATTCGCAATGCCCAAGAATTGGGGATTAATCTTTTACATTTTGCCTGGCGCAGACGGCATTTAACCCAATTGCAACACTAGATTCAGAGGGCGAAAAGGAATAAGACATCATGAGGACAAGAAAATGAAACGTTGGCACAATAGTTTACTGATCCAGCATGTGGGCTATTTTTCCGTGTTGTCCCTAGTTTCAGTGGTCGGGCTGGCGATCGTCATTTACTATCAGTCTGTTGAGCTGCTGAAAAAATCGATTACCAGTCAAATGGAAGTCGTGATTTCCATTAAAGAAAATCAGATTGATAACTGGTTTTCTCAACAACATAAAACCATCTTGCTGATCTCTCAAACGCCAACATTAGTGAACTCTTATTCTAGTTTTCTAGACAACAAAAATCAGCAATCTTATCAAACAATTGAAGATTATTTTAGCACAATTTTAGAAACTGAAAATACAATTCAGTCTTTATCCATATCTACCAACAGTGGGATTGTTTCTATCTCAACTGAAGGAGAGGAAGAAGGAAACTATCAACCCTTGGGGAACACGGTTACTTATTTTACGCAAGAAAATCTAGAAACCGTTCGCCCAACCTTATATACTTCTCCGATTACACGGGAAACCGCTATGACCTTTGCGACTCCTTTACTCAACGATCAAGGGGAAAGAATAGGGGTTTTATCCGTTGATCTTTCCCTAGAAAAAATTCATGAAATCATGCAAGAAGCCACCGGATTAGGGGAGACAGATGAATCGTATTTAATCCGCAAACAGGGACAAGAAAATCGATTGGTAGATACCCAAGATTCAGAATTAGCCAATCAATGGGTACGCAGTCCAGGAATTGATGCTGCTATGTCAGGTCAAGATGGGATCGATTTTTATCAAAATCATAAACAAGTAGAAGTGATTGGCAGTTACCGATGGTTAGAAGATAAAAACTTGGGAATTCTCGTGGAAATCACACGAGAAGAAGCATTTAATGTTTCGGGAACTATTGCTCTTAACCTACTATTTGGAGGATTGTTAGTAGCAGTAATCTTGTTAATAATTGTCTATATTTTATCGCGCAAAGTCACCCGACCCATATTGGAAATTGCCCAAAATGTCAATCAAGTGATTGATGGGAACTTAATGATAAAATCTAAACAGTTACGAAAAATTAGTCAGAGAGGGGATGAAATTGGACAATTAGCGCGGGGATTTGATGAAATGATTAAAGTGGTTGATTCACGGCAGCAAGATCTAGCAGAACAAGTGCGAAAATTGAGAATGAATAATGCTAACTTAAGCCAAGCGCAAGAATTAGAAATGGCTTATTTCAAAGCATTAAAGCGTAAAGCACAATGGATTAGAAATAAAGAATAATTTAAAGAATATCTTATCCAGGTCTATTTATGGTTTCCCTAAAAAAACTCATTCCTATTTTAACGGTAACACCTTTAATGGCAACCTTAGCATTTACGGGAGTATTAGCAATCTATAATGCAGATAAAACTGTAGATGAACTCTCTAGATCTTGGATGAAGGAATCTGTGATGCAAATCAAAAGTCAGGTACACCTTAATCTTCGACAACCAGAGATTATCTATAAATTGAGCTTAAATCGCTATCAATCTAATCCATCAATATGGAAAGACACACAGAACTTAACGATTAATTTTTATAATAAAATTCGTTTTTTCCCTTCGGTTAGTAATATTTATTTTGGCAGTCCAAACCAAGAATTTATTGGTATTAAACTCAATGAAAGTGGGCAATTTACTCAGTCTTATTCTGGGGAAAATACGGATCACGAACATATCACTTATATCCTAGATAGAAACGGTCAACGGGGTCAAGTATTGAGTAAAGACTCAGTGTTTAATCCCACTACTCGTCCTTGGTATCAAGCCGCACAGAAAACGAACAATCTAGTTTGGAGTCCTGTCTATCCAGATTTTACCACTCGCCAGCTAGGAATTACGGCAGCTCAAGCAGTACGCGATCGCCAAGGGAATTTAGTTGGAGTTTTAGGAATTGATTATTTTCTCAATAGTCTGAATCAATTTCTCCGTGATTTACCCATTAGTAAAGCAGCAAAAGTTTTAATTATTCAACAAGATGGACGATTGATTGCCAGTTCTGATCCCGATCCGTTAACCCTATTTGATCCAGAATCAGAAACCCACTTAATGATTACTCAAAGTCCCGATCCAATGGTGCAAAAAATCGGAGAAATTTTGATCGCCAAATTTAGTGATTTTAGTCTCATATCTGAACCTCAGTCCTTGATTTTTTACCATAATAGACAAAAGCAATTGGTTTGGGTTGAGCCGATTGAAAACCACTGGAACTTGCACTGGGTAGTAGTTGTGGCATTATCAGAACCAAATGTGTTTCATCCGGCTAAAAAAAGAACTATTTATATTTTCATGATTTTAGCAGCAACTGTGGGCAGTGCTTTGGCAGTCTGGAATATGCATCAATTGGTGGTGTCTCCTCTGTTGCGGTTAAATACAACAGCAAAACAACTGAAAAATCGAAGATTTAAACCTGAAAAAATTGCAGATTTAGTGAAGCGTAATGACGAAATCGGTCAATTCAGTCGTGTGTTTGAAGAAATGGCCTTGTTAATTCAAGAGCAACAAAGCAACTTAGAAAAAAGGATTGAACAGTTAAGCACATACAAAACCAAAGTATCTTCTTCAGAGGATACGGAAAATTCTCCAGAATTAAATTTAAGTTACTGGGATTACTTGAAACAAAAATCACAAAAAATCCGCCGAAAAACGCCCCTTGAAAAACATGATTAAGAATCTGTCTATCCGCTATCGTCTGCCTCTTTTAATTGTTGCCCCTTCGGTTTTAGTTGTCGGCTTGATAGCCATTGTTCTATTTCAAAAGACCAGACAAAATATTAATACAATTTCCGTTGAGTTAGCCCGTACAACTACTGCTCATGTAGAAGATGATCTTCGGGATTATTTGTCAGTCCCTAATACGATCAATCAGCTTAACCTCCAAAGCATTACATTAGGCGGTCTCAATCTAGAGGATTTACCTAGTTTAGAACTCTATTTTTGGAATCAGATTCAAATTTTTGAAGGTGTAAAAAGTCTGTATTTTGGCAATCCTCAAGGAGAATTTAGGGGAGCCACTATTCTTAACTCAGGAGAAGTTGGAATTAGTATGGCTGGACAAGCAACGAATTCTAGTGTAATCCGTTACGCAACCACTAGCGATGGTCGCAAAACTGAAGTTGTACATCAAGTCCCTAATTATGACCCCCGTGTTCGTCCTTGGTATCAAGCTGCACTCCAATCCAATAAACCCGTTTGGACTGATATTTATCAAGATTTTTCTGCCCAAGAATTAACAATTACTGCTGCACAAGTTGTTAAAGATTCTCAAGGAGAAGTCCTTGGTGTTCTGGCGGTCGATTTGTTCTTTCAGGGAATCAATGAATTTCTGCAAGACTTAACGATTGGTAAAACTGGACAAGTTTTAATTATCGATCGCGAAGGATTCTTAATTGCCAGTTCTAATCCAGACTTGATTGCAGAAGCTCAACGTCATCAAGATCGGTTGAATATTGTCGGTAGTGAAAATGAGTTGATTTCGGCGATCGCGGAAAATTTACTCAACCAATTTGGCAGCTTTTTTCGACTTGAAAGTACCGTGAATTCTTCTCTTAAGTGGAAAAGAAAATATGTCAGTTTTCAAGTCAAAAACTTTCGCGATCGCTTAGGCTTAGACTGGCTGATTGTGGTGATTATTCCTGAAGAAGATTTTATGCAACAAGTAGCTATCCAAGCCTGGATAACTTTCGTCTTAGAACTTTTGATTTTATTATCATCTTTGGGGATTGGCTTAGGAGTCAGTCGTTGGGTTCTACAACCTATTTTTCAATTTAGTGAAGCTGCCGATCAAATTAAATCCCAATCTTTTAATCCCCAAACCTTAGAGAATTTATATCAACGTCAAGATGAAGTGGGCGAATTAGCTAGAGTCTTTGTAGATATGGCGGTAGAAACCGGAGATCGCCAACAAAGCCTTCAAGACGAGTTAAACCTATTAAATTTCCAGGTTAGCCAATCTAACGATGACCCCTACGAACTCACCGCCTTGAAGAAATGGCAGAAAAAAGCATCCTGTATTCGGACAGTTTATGATTATCATCCCCATTTACCTCAACTTCTGTCCCAAGTTCCCTATTATCAGCGCTTAACCCCTGAACAGTTAAGCCAGTTAGTCATGGAGGGCAAAATTAAACGAGTTGAGGTGGGGGATTATATTTGTCGGGAAGATCAACCGGGAGATGAGTTTTATATTATTCTCACTGGTTCTGTCCGCATCTTTGTGGAGAAAATCAATAAACCCTTAGTTACCCTCTCTTCAGGACAATCTTTTGGAGAACTGGCGCTCATGCTTGGGGGAAATCGAACGGCTACGGCGATCGCGATCGAAGAAACCACCCTATTCTTGATCGATCGCCTCAACTTTGGCAAAGTCCTCCACCAATACCCCCAAATGGCTGAACAAATTGCCCAAGATCTCCATCGTCACCAAACTGAACTCCAAGAGCGCAAGCAGCTTCTGGCGGAATATGGCCTCTTAGAAGATGACGAAACCGACCTCTTACAGCAAATCAAATCTCGAATGAAAACTCTCTTTAATCTCTAAACCTGCCCATAGCCACAAGCCATCATTATGAAATCCTATCCCCTCGTTACCTGTCACATTAACCCGCGCTCTAGAATAGAGAGCAAAGCCTTATCAGAGTCGGGTTTAGAGGTGGGTAGCCCTGAATTTGTAGATTGGGCACTCAAACACAAAAAGTTCAAAGTTCAGGTCTATTGGGAACCCTTTAACTATTCTGTAGTTTATCGTATCACTTGTTATTTACGCTCCGATCAACTCTGGTATGCGTCCAAGTGTATTGGCGGTATTTTCAAACAACATCGACTTGGGAAAACGGAGGAAATTACCACAGAAAAACTCATAGAGGCAGTGCAATGGTTATGTCCTGACCCTCAAGCAATCGCCCCCACCTTGCCATCTGAGTCTGAAGATACTATTGATCCGGCTCCCCAAACTAACAAGCGGAAATTCAATCAAGCCTTATACTATCAACTACTCCTAGAAATTGAAGATTTGAAGCAACAGATAGAGGAACTTTTACAAGACAATCAGAAATTAAAAATCGACCGCGAACAACTCTGGCAGCAACACGCCCAGAGTGTAAAATTACGTCAAGACTTGCAAGAAATAGTGACTCAACTGATGGCAGAACGTGAACAGTATGAAGAACAACTGCAAACCCTTAATCAAGTGGTCAACGAGCTAGGGACAAAACTTGAATCGGTGAATCTAAAAACTAATCCTCGCTGGTATTATGCCAATCGCTATTATCAAAAGTTGCAGGACATTTTACAGGGCAAAGCGTTGTAGTGGGGAAATGGTAGGAGAATGGGGAAGAAAAGAGTAAAGCAATAGAGAGGTATTTATGGCAGGTCGGTTAAAAGTGAGTCTATCAGAAAGTGTGGGGGACCTTCAAAAGTGCTTAAGCAAGTCAAAAACAGCAGAAGAAGAAAAAGAAGAAAACCGCAGAAAAGCCAGAGAAAGAATTTTTGTAGAATATCTGATTAGACAGCTAAACAAGTTTAGAGTAGTAGGAGAAAGATTCCGACTCTGGCGGCCAAGTTACGAAAGAATAATCAGGGGAGTGTGGGTTAATACAGCGCTTTGCGCTGTGA
The DNA here is from genome assembly GCF_017746735.1 of Roseofilum sp. Guam. NCBI lineage: Bacteria > Bacillati > Cyanobacteriota > Cyanophyceae > Desertifilales > Desertifilaceae > Roseofilum > Roseofilum sp. Guam. The sequence continues at coordinate 9,909 of NZ_JAGHZN010000090.1, forward strand.
TGGGGGGATGGGGAGATGGGGGGAAGAAACAACAGACTCGGTGGCGCTTTGAGCTATTCTAGCTATCGTTAAAAACCGTCATTAATGTACCTCATAGCAGAGGAAACTGCTG
>NZ_JAGHZN010000091.1:0-9745 GCF_017746735.1 Roseofilum sp. Guam
GACTGACAACTATTGCAAGTAAACCCGCCCTCCTCCACGATGTCTCTACTTGTAGCAACCATTTAAGGATTTGATATTACAAGCTATTCCTCGCATGTTCAGTCATAGATTGCGTGCGGAGGAGATCGCCGAATTACTGGATTTACCGCTAGAAACAGTTACCGAGACTCTTGCTGATTGAAAGCAGCAAGAGTAAACGAGAAGCAACCCTAGGGTGTGTTCAATAACACACTCTAAAAAATCCATTAACTTCTGAGGGTGACGCTAAATTTCTCGACTAGAGCATCGCGAACCTGTTGATGGATGGGTTCCACATCAGTATCGGCTAAAGTCCGATCGCCAGCTCGATACACCAGACGAAAGGCTAAAGATCGCTGTCCTTCGGGTACATTGTCGCCTTGATACCGATCGAACAGTTCCACAGATTCCAATAATGAAGAACCTTTCGGTTGTCCTTTTGCTGCTGCTTTCACCATCGCTTTCTCAATTTCTGCCACAGAAATTTGGCGATCGGCAAAGAAGGCTAAATCGCGATCGCTTCCCGGATAAGTGGAATAGCCTTTATAAACCGGTTGCAGCTTTTCATCCTGCTCCAGCGTCGCCAGAATTACCTCTAAATCCAGTTCAAAAGCATACACTTCATCCGGTATTTCCAACTCCTGACACAACTGGGGATGAAGCTGTCCAAACGTTCCTAACCGTTCCCCTTGTAGCCATAGGGAAGCGGTGCGCCCTGGATGAAATCGCTTATCTTGTTGATTTGGCTGATACTCGACTTGGGTTGGGGTAATGCCTGAACCGGGTAAAACACCTCCGGGTGTAGATAATCCAACCCGCTCAAACACTGCTTCTAGCAGTCCTTTGGCTTCATACCAGCTTAGGGTTGCCGGTTTTCCTCCCCGAATCCAGTTGCCCATACTAGAAGCACTGATGATACCGGCAACAGAATCTGCTTCCATGAGTCCATCTTCTTCATTCCAGAAGATGCGGCCAATTTCAAACCCATTCAGGGGGCCATTACCTTGTTCTAAATTGTACTGAAAGGCCAGAATCAGACTCGATAATAACTCAGTGCGTAGGGTGGAGTATTCCGTAAACAAGGGATTGGCGATCGCCACCTGAGTTGAATCAGCCGAAAGTAAACTGTCCTGACGCAGATGACTCAACCCATAGGAATAATGCATCACTTCCGTTAAGCCAACTCCTCGCAGAGCTTCCCGTAACTGCCGTACAATCGACTCATCCGCCGGTAGATATCCCGGTTCGGATTGGGCGGGTAGGGTTTCGCAGAAATTATCATAACCGTACAAGCGAGCAATCTCTTCAATCAGATCGATTTCCCGCTCTAAATCTCGGTAGCGATAGGGAGGAATAGTCACTATCCAAGTGGGGGCGCTCCCTTCGACTCCGCTCAGGGAGCGTCCTGAATTTTGTTGTTCCAGAGTACAGCCCAAAGCGCTTAAAATCCGTTCGACATCTTCCGGTAGAAGTTCCCCTTCCTGGGGTTCTTCTTTCGTCTCTTCAGGATTCGCTAAGGGAGAACCTAATACTTGTTTGACGCGATCGAAACGCAGAGAAATTTGCCGTCCTCCAGTTTGGCGCTCTCCTCGAAAATCAGCTATCTCGCCAGCTACCACCTCACCAGAAGCCAACTCTTGCAACAATTGAATAGCCCTAGCCGCAGCTACGTCTAACTCTGCTGGGTTTACTCCGCGCTCGTATCGCGCTGAAGCTTCCGTTCGCAGTCCTTGGGAGCGAGCGGAACGGCGAGTGACAATGGGGGTAAATAGGGCAGCTTCGAGTAAAATTCGTGTAGTTTCGTCATGGACTTCTGTGGCTTCTCCCCCCATTACCCCGGCTAAGGCTACCGGTTGGTCATTGGCGGTAATGACCAAGGTATCGGACTGACCGCTCTTAGCAGAACAGAGATCGCGAGATTGTCCATCTAGGGTAACTAAAGTTTCTCCAGCTTGGGCAAAGCGGACTCCAATGGTCGGGGATTGGGTGTCAATGACGGTTAAGAGGCGATCGTAATCGAATGCATGGAGGGGTTGACCCCATTCGAGCAACACATAATTGGTGATATCCACCACATTATTAATCGGACGTACTCCGGAAGCCACTAAGCGCTGTTGCAGCCAAGCCGGAGAAGGCATCAGTTGCAGTCCTTCAATCACTGTACCGATATAAACTGGACAAGGATAGCGATCGCTTCCCCTTCCTTGACTGTTCTGCTCATCAAGCTTGACAACTACCTTCCCATTCTGCCCTGGGGGAGAAAATGGTTCCAGATTCGGCAGTTTTAGAGTCGCCCCGGTTAAAGCCGCCACTTCCCGAGCAATACCCACTAAACTTAGGGCATCTGCTCGGTTTGCCGTCGAAGTCAGATCCAAAATCACATCATCTAAACCCAGCAGAGGACGGACATCAGAACCCAGAGTTAAGTCCTCTTGGGTAAAAATATGAATCCCTTCCGATTCTTTTTCCAGTCCCAATTCCGACAGAGAGCAAATCATGCCGTAAGATTTGACTCCCCGCAGTTTAGCCGGTTTAATTTTTAAGTCGATTTTGCTCAGATAGGTTCCTACCACCGCCACCGGTACGCGAATACCCTGGCGAGCATTGGAGGCTCCACAGACAATATTGAGGGGTTCCTCAGCGCCAACGTTGACTTGGCAAACTTGAAGCTTATTGGCATTGGGGTGGGGCGCAGCTTCCACAATTTCGCCAATAACGACTCCGTCAGCCCAAGTGCAGCGGTCTTCAATGTCTTCTACTTCAAAGCCTGCCATAGTTAAAGTATGAGCGAGTTCATCGGCAGACAGGGTGATATCGACGAGTTCTTGCAGCCAGTTCAGTGAGATACGCATGGATGGGGGTTTGTTCTCTAATAGTCTCTCTCAATCCTTTATTTATTTTGCGCTTCTAGAGGCCCCTTTGCCAAGATGGGCACGTATGATATTGCAGCCAGCAATAAGGATCGGAGCATCTCCAGCTAGAATTATTTGCAACTCGATTGGGTATTCCAACCAGGATTATCTGAAAACTTCGCATACACCCAACGGTCTGTCGAGTTAGACTAGAATAGAGAAGTTGTCTGAAGATTATTAGTTCATCATCGATTGTAAAAAAGGAATGTTAAATGGAAACCATTTCACAAAATCAATACGCCAATCTAATTAATGAATTAGTCGATCGAGCGATTGAAAACGATCGGCCGATTTTATTACAAGGTTCAGCCGGTAATGCCATTGTGATTAGTGAAACAGAGTGGAATGCGATTCAAGAAACTCTGTATTTACAATCTATACCTGGAATGTCTCAATCCATTAAAGAAGGCGGACAAACTCCTGTGGAAGATTGTGTTGATGAATCAATAATTAGGGACATTTTAAATGGATGAAATAGAAGAATGGGCGATTATATTTACTAAGCAAGCAGAAAAAGATTCTCGAAAAATAGCATCTGCTGGGCTGGGAAAGCAAGTGACAAGAATTCTGGACGTAGTTAAAGAAAATCCTTATGCCACCTATCCTCCCTATGAAAAACTAAGCGGAGATTTACAGGGTTACTATTCTAGAAGAATTAATATTCAGCATCGTTTGGTTTATCAAATATTACTAGAAGAAAAAATCATAAAAGTTATCCGAATGTGGACACATTATGAATTGTGAACTGGAAAACTCGGCGGTAAAGTAATTGGTCTTTCCAAAATTGCCCGTATTTGTGAAATGTATGGCCGTCATCTGATTGCATCAAGAGCGAAGCAGATAAGATAGATATTGTCTAATGTTATATTAGCTGCCGAAAACACACATGCCTCAACAAGACCCCGACATGCGCCCGCCTTGGGAGGAGTTCCCAACGTAAATTCTGCAAGTATTACGTCACAGGATGGAAACGTTACCAATTTCACCTTGCCAATGGCCAGAGACGATCTTATCTTATTAAAGAGTCTCTGATTTTCCTGCTTTTGAGTCCTATCGGGATGAACTACGTCCTCTTGAGTCAAACTCTACAGCAGATAGTTTATCAACAATGGATCAAGATTTTAATCGCTATGACTGATGTTTACATTCTTTCGTCACAAGGTTCTCCTCTAGCGCTGTTTGAGCATCAAGAATCGGATATGTGGTATCTATTCGGGAAAATTGAGCCAATTCAATCAGGTAAGGTTGACATTAACAAAATTTTTGAAGTGACAAAGACTCTTGATTTCAAGATAGTGATGTCCGATTGGTCTCAAGGGTATCGATGTGAGTTGGAATCTGAAGACTCATCAATTCCATGTGTCCTTATGGAATGTAATTCACGACAGGTTAGCCTCAGAATGCTTTCAGCAGAAGAAACCATAGAATGGTCAAACTGCAACATTCGGCCACTATCTACAATCTACAGTTAACTCGATCGCGTTGGACTAGCTGCTGATTGATTTCATTTACCCCATCTCGAACAAGTGCCACTCTACGACCATCACCTCGATACCCCGACCTAGGACAGGGGAATGGGTTGATCCCTGACTTAATTTTTGTGGTATCATCCTAGATGTGAGAATGATTATCATTTTACTTTCAATCTATGACCCTTACATCCAGCGACATCACTCGATCGCCAATTGAGATTCCCAAGCGAGGGATGCCAATTACCATCATCACGGGGTTCTTAGGCAGTGGAAAAACCACCCTAGTCAATCAAATTCTCAGCAATCGTCAGGATTTGAAAGTCGCCGTACTGGTGAATGAATTTGGCGATATTGATATCGATAGCCAACTTCTGGTTTCTATCGATGAAGAGATGGTGCAACTGAGCAATGGCTGCATTTGCTGCACCATTAATGATGACTTGGTGCAGGCAGTTTACAACGTCTTAGAAAACAGCGATCGCATTGACTATATGGTGATTGAAACCACCGGTATCGCCGATCCCCTGCCTATTATGCTGACCTTTCTGGGTACTGAGTTACGAGATCTGACCCATCTTGACTCTGTAATTACTCTAGTGGATGCGTCTGAATTTACCCCAGAGCATTTTGATAGCCAAGCAGCCCTGAAACAAATTGCCTATGGAGACATTATCCTGCTCAATAAAACTGACTTAGTTGCCGTTGAAAAAGTCGAGGAACTCGAAGGTCACATTCAGGCGATGAAAGAAAAGGCTCGCATGATGCGCTGCCAAAATGGGCAAGTGCCTCTGCCGGTAATTTTGGATGTGGGATATAACAACAAAGAATCCTACGCCGATCTCGTCCAAGAAGAGATTGAAAAAACCCAGCTCGATCAGCACGATCCCCACCATCACGAGCATAGTCATGACCATCACGATCATGAACATCATCACCATCACTCCGATCATTTGGATAACGATGGATTTGTGTCGGTGTCTTATTGCAGCGATCGCCCCTTCTCCCTACGGAAGTTTGAAGAATTCCTTGATACTTTACCTCCTAGCATATTTCGGGCTAAGGGTCTGCTCTGGTTTACCCAAAGTCCCCACAAACACATCTTTCAGCTCTGCGGCAAACGCTGCACTCTCAATGCTGAAGACTGGGATAATGTACCCCCTAGTAACCAAATTGTGGTCATTGGGCGGCACATCAACAGCGAGCAAATTCGTAACAAACTAGCCCTGTGTGAAGCACCTTAGTTCCTGGTTAGTGAACTTTCTCCATCAATAGCAGAGAAAGAGTCGGTTGGGACTCCAGTTCAATACTCAAACCCAGCTTCCCTAGTGCAAAGCGCTATAGGAGGGCAACCTCCACACAACTCAATTCTCAACTGTCCTTACTCTCCTGTAATTCTATGACTGCCCAAATACCTGCTCATAACCTATCTGTCGATCAAACTATTGCTGCGATTTCTGCCCAACCTCAGCCACGGGTTTCCCAAGCCGAGATGGAACAAGCTGTGCGAACCTTGTTATTGGGATTGGGAGAAGACCCCGATCGCGAAGGCTTGCGGGATACTCCGAAACGAGTCGTCAAAGCACTCCAGTTTCTCACCTCTGGGTATCACCAATCTCTAGATGAATTGCTCAATGGCGCTGTATTTCACGAAGATACCGATGAAATGGTATTAGTCAGAGATATCGATCTCTTTAGCTCCTGCGAACATCACATTTTACCGATCCTAGGACGTGCCCACATCGCCTATATTCCCAACGGTAAAGTAATTGGTCTTTCCAAAATTGCCCGCATTTGTGAAATGTATGCCCGTCGCCTACAAGTTCAGGAACGGCTTACCCAACAAATTGCGAATGCTCTACAAGGTTTGCTCAAACCCCAAGGCGTGGCTGTCGTCGTGGAATCCACCCATATGTGCATGGTAATGCGGGGCGTACAAAAGCCAGGTTCTTGGACGGTAACCAGTTCTATGCAAGGAATCTTTGCAGAAGATGCCAAAGCCCGCCAAGAGTTTATGAGTTTGATTCGCCACAATCCCTCATTTCACTAAAATCTAAAACACCAACTTAGTGCGATCTCACCACAATAAAAGCCAATGCTTAGACATTGGCTTTTATCCCTCTTCTGTCACTTGCCAAGTTCAATCAATAGGAAATCTCTCAAGGGGTGACAAGGCAGCTCAAAGGCCGCTATCGCGACCTTTTTCGGTAGTATTTTTCTGAAAACATCAACTGAAAACTTGCGATACTCCTACAGAGTCGCTTCGCGAACGCTAAAAGATGTAAAGTGATCTGGTAGAGACCACCAAAAATTCAAATGTTCCCTGAATTATACGAGAAAATACTCAAATCCCATTTTAGTCTTAGATAGAAGCTAATAGAAAGAAATGTGATAATGTTAAGCCTAGTGTGGGGGAGTTATACCCTGCTAGTATATTGGGAACTGTTGAGTAAAAAAGGAAGCAGTAGTCTACCAGCAGAAGTGTTGAATGTTAGCTTAATCTCGAAAAAAAGAGGATAGAATGTGGCATTCTATCCTCAAAGATAGGAAAAAATAATCCAACTGGTAGTCTCATTAGTCAGGGTAATCCCACAGAGCTTCTCATCTGTTTTGGACAATCTCATGGTGGAAAATTCACCGATCATGTCCATGGGGAATAGAAACAATGTTCAAAAATCGTAAAACTGGAGGCTATAATCTGGAAGATACGAGAGTTCATGACCAACGGTTATTAGCCACAATTTTAGTAATAGTTATTACTATGTCTCAGTTTTAGCCATTGAGCTTCTATCTTAATTTTCGGAAAATGACAGAAAAGGAAGTATGCTCTGATTGTTGCTTATAATATAGATAACTGGCTGTAGCAAGAAATGGAGATTTTAGATAAATTACATGGCTTAAGTCTTGTCAAACTTACTCACTTAGAAGATTATATCCATCAATCATTAAATCAAGAAACTAGCAATCCATTAAAAGCATCGTAGATTACACTAAAAGATGAAAGAATGTCCCGTTTGTCAAGCACCTCTTAAACCCTGGCGATCGCCAAGTCTATTATACTGCGAACAGTGCGATATCTGGGTTTCTGATTTCAACGCTGATGTCACACAGCACTCAGAAACCATTATTGAAGAAAATCGCGCCCAAGGATTAAAACAACTGCGCCTCAGTAATTTTAATACAATTCTTGACCTTTTGAAAACCCATGGCCCCTTAGAAAATCAGCATCTTTGTGATGTTGGATGTGCCTATGGATGGTTCCTGGAAGCAGCCACACAGCGGGGAATGGAAGCGGTAGGAATTGAACCGGAAGAATCGGTTGCTTTACAGGGAATTGCCGAAGGACACACCATTAAAATTGGCTATTTTCCCGACTGCTTAGAAGACTCAGCACGCTATGATATCATGTCCTTTAATGATTCCCTTGAACATTTACCTAATTTACCTGCTATTTTCCAAGCTTGTTATCATCACCTCAACCCTGGCGGCAAACTGATCATTAACATCCCGAATAGTCAAGGGATCTTCTTCAAAATAGCTAAAAAACTAGCTCAAATCGGATATACTAACCCTTGGGATAGATTGTGGCAGAAACAATATCCATTTCCCCATCTGATTTATGTCAATCCCCAGAACTTAGAACACTATGTAACTCCCTATGGGTTTAAACTACTCCAGAGTCAAACTCTAGAAACTATTCAAATCAAGGGACTTTGGCAACGGTTACGTATGGATAAAAGCTCTGGGTGGCTGATGTCCACTATACTCTATGTAGCGTTGGTTATCATCTACCCTCTCATTCATAAATGCCCCTCTGATATCCTCCTCCAAATTTATCAAAAAGATTCTTAGATGTTTATTCAACTTGATCCGAATTTTTTAGCCCAAATTGCCACAGATAATGACCGTATTCCCACCCTCTACTATTCTAAAATAACTTTAGTCAGAGCCGTCTTCTGGATGCGGCTCAGATTAATATACTCACTCTTGCAAAATATTCATGTTAAACGAGAAACTTGTCTGGATTTTGGCGGGGGTGGAGGCATTTTCTTGCCGACATTAGCCGAAGCGTTTGATCGCGTCTTTTTCCTCGATCTCGAAGATCGGGAAGCCCATCAAGTCATCGATCGCTATAACTTGCCCAATATTGAGATTATCAAGCAAGATGTCAGTCAAGTCAACCTGCCGGCCCAATCCTTCGATGCCATTATTGCAGCAGATGTTCTCGAACACTTCCAAGACTTATCCCTGCCCACAAATCCGATAAAATCCTGGCTCAAACCCACGGGTGTTTTAATTACCTCTTTGCCCACCGAAAACTGGATTTATCAAGGATTACGAACCGTCTTTAATATTGAAAAGCCCCTCGATCATTATCATACCGGATACGAAGTCGAAGCCTATCTCGAATCTCAAGGATTTCGCCCCATTCGCCGTCAATTTGTGCCTCTCGTGTGGAATCTCTTTCCCCTATTTTTAATTACGGTTTGGCAATTGAGAAACTCTTGATTCTAAAATATAGATGTGTCTCGATTCCTCTTGCTGAGAAAGTTCTTGATCCGGTATACTAAAATAATTACTATCTTATCCAAGTTATTGCTGTGAGCCTCAAACCAACCCCGGCTACATCTATTCCTATATGCTCTAAAAAGACGTTCTATCCTGTCCCTTTTACTTCCCTTATGGAAGGACGAAGCAAAAGAAAATTGGGAGATTACTTCGAGATCGAAAATTTTGGAGTCAATTTAACAGAACTAGCACCGGGTGGAATGTCTGCTCTGCTCCATCATCAGACTAAACAAGATAAATTTATATACATCGTTTCGGGAACCCCCACTCTGTTAATTAATGAACAAGAATATCGACTCAATCCTGGAGACTGTATGGGGTTTAAAGCGGGAGATGGTGTTGCTCATCAACTAATTAATCGCACCAAGGAACTCGTCGTTTACTTAGAAATTGGCGATCGCACCCCAGGAGATGAAGTAAACTACCCAAATAACGATCTCAAAGGCACTCAATTAGAAGATGGAGCATGGTCTTTTACCCATAAAGATGGTCGTCCCTATTAACTATCAACCTTAATATCTGTATGATTCAATCGGTAGAACAAGTCTCCCATACTAGTCAAACTATTATCGAGTAAGAAATTCAACCAGATTTCAAAGAAGAGGCGAGAGTTGAGAACCAGGGTAAGAGCATCTCAATTACCCTTGACAAAAGGAACTGAGGATAGAGAACATATAATCATTATTCATAGCTGCCCATTTCTGCTTCTGTCGAAGACTGCGCTTGAGAGTCGTTTCTTGACGAAGAGCATTGAGTGCCCAACGTCTGAGAAGAGCA
>NZ_JAGHZN010000092.1:0-9494 GCF_017746735.1 Roseofilum sp. Guam
CATGGATGTCCCCGGCAGACCAACCCCATGAGTTCTTTACCTTCCCTGAAGAGGTTCTTCCTCGCGGTAATGCTCTGTAATTACCAATTCTGAGAATTCACCCAAATGTTAGGGTGGGCAGTACCTGCTCACCCTAATTTTTTGCTCTCTCCGTATCTCCGTGTCTCTGCATCCCCGTATTCCCCCCACTCTCCACTCCTTTACTCCCCGATTCTGGAACTCTGTGCTAAGGTGATTCACAGGTGCAAGGCACTTAGAGCTAGATGCTCTCTTACTCGTTTACGAGTGTAATGTTGCAATGTTTAGGAGGTGATGCCTATGTCAGATAGTAGTAAATGCATGGGTCTTCAGGTTGGAGTATGCCGGCTGTGGGCCGGGGCTGTTCTCTAAACGCTAGTCTTACGTTAGAAAACCTATCGTCAGAATGACTAGCTGGGGTTCCTCCCGGCAGTCAGGTTTCAAACTGAAGACCCGCTACACCGCTCTCACTCTCAAACGTTCAAAATTGGATTGCTCTTAAGAGCTGAAGAAATTGGACATTCACCAGTGAGAGCGGATAGTCATGAAGCAAAAGGGAAAATCAAAGGAATGACTAAACTGACTCAAGCCGAAATACAGGAAAAAGCCAAAATCCTATCTGGATGGGAATGGGTGGGAGAGAGCCTACAGTGCCAGCGCAGGTTCAAAGACTTTGTTGAGGCGATCGCCTTTATCAATAAAATAGTTGAACCGGCTGAAAGCGCCAATCATCATCCTGACCTCTCCATCTCCTACAATCGAGTCAGCATTACCTTGACAACCCACGATGCAGGTGGTTTAACAGAAAAGGATTTTGCTTTGGCACAAGTGATCTCCCAAATAGAATAAGGTAAACTAAAATAAGCTTCTAAAGTTAAAAGCTTAAAGGTGTGAGGAGCAAGTAAAATGTCGAAATTTCTGTGGAAGACCCTGTTGGTAAGTCCAGCAGTCCTGACTACGTTGATCTCTGGTTCTCTGGTTCATGCGGCTGAGAGTACTAGTAACCCGCCCGTGGTTAACCATCAATCTCTAGATATAAATATTAATGATTCTTTCTCCATTGGAGTTCCCGAATCCTTGGATCTTGAGGTTCAACCCTCTTTGATGGCTCAAGAGCGGTCTACTCTAGATCAAGTAATTGAATACAGCAGCGACAGAGAAGAAGTCGAAGAAGAAGTCGAACAAGTTACCTCCGTTTCTCAACTGCGGGATGTACGCCCCACTGACTGGGCTTTCCAAGCTCTACAATCCTTAGTCGAGCGCTATGGCTGTATTGCCGGCTATCCAAATGGAACCTATCGGGGGAACCGAGCTATCACTCGGTATGAGTTTGCTGCGGGTTTAAACGCTTGCTTAGACCGAATTAATGAACTGATTGCGGCAGCTACGGCCAATGCTGTTACCCGTGAAGATTTAGCAGTTCTACAACGGCTCCAAGAAGAATTTGCCGCAGAATTGGCAACTCTTCGTGGTCGTGTGGATGCCCTAGAAGCACGCACCACAGAGCTAGAAGCTAACCAATTCTCCACGACTACCAAACTGGTTGGTGAAGCCATTTTTGCCGTTACTAATGCCTGGAATGCAGACCGTAGTATCCGGCATTCTCGGTTCAATGTGGGCCGTCGTAGAGCATTCTTAGGTGTTTCTAATAGTTTTGATCCCAACTTAAGTGGAGGGACAGAGAGCTTTGCAAGTGATAACGAGACCGCTCTAATGGGTCGTGTGCGGATGAACCTGAACACCAGTTTCACTGGGAAAGACCTGTTATTGACTCGTCTGCAAGCTGGTTCTTCCGATCGCTTTAACTTCCAACAAGAATCCGGTCAAGGACTGCAAACCTTCCAAGTTAACCGGGAAGCTAACGATCAACTCTATGTAGACAAACTTCAATACTACTGGAGCTACAACAATCGGACTAATGTCGTTATTTCTGCCATTGGTGGAACCTTTGATGACTTTGTACCTACCCTAAACCCCTACTTTGAAGATTACGATGGGGGTAGCGGCTCTCTCAATACGTTCTCGCAACGGAATCCTCTATACCGGATTGGGGGTGGTGCAGGGATTGGTCTAGATATCAACTTGGGTGACTTTAAATTCCTGAATTTAGGTGCGGTGAACCTGAGTTGGGGATATTTGGCGGAAAACGGACAAAACCCCAGAAATGGTAATGGTCTCTTTAATGGAGACTATGGGATGTTAGCTCAGTTGACCTTTACCCCTTCTAATAGCCTCTCCTTTGCCTTTACCTATGCCAATGGCTATCACGACCAATACAGCCCAATCTTTGACAATGGATATGGGTTTGACTTGGTGAGTACCCCTCAAACAAGGCTGTTAACGGATTTAGGACGGACGACAACTAATTCCTATGGGGGAGCTATTTCTTGGCGGCTGAGTCCGAAGTTTGTGGCGAATGCGTTCGTTGGCTATACTGATGCCCAATTGTTAACTCAAGGACAACGGGGGAGCGGGGAAATCTGGACATATGGTCTAAACATGGCCTTCCCCGATCTATTCCGAGCTGGTAATGTTGGGGGACTCTCGGTTGGTGTGCCTCCCACTTTAACGGGGGTAAGCTTACAAGGTGGAGTAGATAATAGTACTCCCATCAATATTGAAAGCTTCTACAAAATCCGGATTTCCGATAACGTTTCCGTCACTCCAGGGGTAACGGTCTTAATCAGTCCTTTCCAAGATGCTTTGAATGAGGATACAGCAGTGATTGGGACCCTGAGAACGACCTTGTCGTTCTAAATTGAGACTTTCTAGCAGAGGTGCTAAGGTGTTCAGGTATTGCCCAAACCTTACACCCTGTTAGAACAAGAGGGCTGGAACAGGAAAATCAAGTTAAAATCGAAAGCACCTCGTCGAAATCCTGCCAAAAATCCAATCATGGTGCAAGATAGAGGACAAGACGGAGTTAGTAAAACCTAACATGAGTATCCTGACATTCCAGCGTTTAGGTGATAAAATCCCAGATGGGAAGTTGATGATTCTTTAAGGTGTGAGGAGAAACAGCAATGAAGTCAAAACTTCTATGGAAATCTATTAGTCTAACCCCAGCGCTGTTGGGCGCTGCTTTGTTGGTATCGGGTGGCTCGGCTCTAGCCCAGACCGCAGAAACCAGCAATATAGACCAAATCCAAGAGTATTCTAGAGGAACGCGCAGTAGCGGCTCAATTGGTCAAGTTACCTCGGTTTCCCAATTGCGTGATGTTCGTCCTACAGACTGGGCATTCCAAGCACTGCAATCTTTGGTGGAGCGCTATGGTTGTATTGCGGGTTATCCCAATGGAACCTATCGGGGTAACCGAGCTATGACTCGCTATGAGTTTGCGGCTGGGGTTAATGCCTGTTTAGACCGCATCAACGAGTTGATCGCTGCTGCTACTGCCAACTTGGTGACTCGCGAAGACCTGGCGGTACTGCAACGGTTGCAAGAAGAGTTTGCTGCTGAATTAGCGACCTTACGAGGACGGGTGGATAGTTTGGAAGCACGGGTGGACTTCTTGGAAGAACACCAATTCTCTACAACAACTAAATTGAATGGAGAAGCTGTCTTCGCCTTAATCAATGCTTGGGGAGACAACAAACCTTTGAGAGGATGGGGTCCCGATCGCCGTAGAATTCCTGGCTCAACAACAGCAGGGGGGCGGCGAGCTGATGTGGATGATAACATGACATTGTCCGGTCGTGTCCGTCTGAACTTCGACACCAGTTTCACGGGTGAAGATAGCTTGAGAACCCGACTTGAAGCAGGAAACGTTGAAGGGACTCGTCCTGCACTGGGAACAAGTACAGCTCGTTTAGCTTATGAAACGAATACTGCGGAACAAGTCAATGTCTCGATCTTAACCTACCGTTTCCCCTACGGTGGATACTTTGAGAGCGGCGCTCCTAGAGGGGTAATGCAGATTGGGGTGATTGGTCAAGCCCATGATGACTTGATTCCGACCTTCAGTTTGAATAGCTCTGGTAGTGGTGCTATATCTCGCTTTGCTGCTCTCAGCCCCATCTACTCAGGAGGAGATGCGGGAATCACTGGTCTGTACTACTTTACACCAAGTATCAGTCTCGGTTATTCCTACTTAGCCGACCAAGCTCAAGACCCAACAAGAGGAAATGGTCTATTCAATGGTAGCTTCAGTGCGATGGGTCAGTTGAGCTATGAAGGAGATCGGTTTGGTATTGGTTTCACCTATGCTCGCGATTACATCTCTGGTGCAGGTCGTAGTGCAACTGGCTTATCTGGGCCGCTTAATCGTGGGATTGGGGTGTTGGCTTCTGATCCCTTCCGGAAGTCTGGAGAGGCGATCGCCGCTGATTCCTTCGGTCTAGCAGCAGAGTGGCGAGTGAGCGATCGCTTTGTTCTCAATGCTTGGGGTCATTACATGAACGCCCAAGACTTAGACCGTCAAGGCCGCGATCGCTTAGACGATGCAGAGATCTGGAACTGGATCGTTGGATTCACCTTCCCCGATCTTGGTGCAGAAGGCAACTTAGGTGGACTCATGGTAGGTATGCCTCCCCATGTTACGAACGGAACAGGAGAAGCTCCTGACACCCCGATCCATCTAGAAGCTTTCTATCGCCTCCGTTTAACCGACAATATCTCCATTACCCCTGGTTTCCTTGCTGTGTTTAACCCAGAAGGAGATAGCCGGAACGATTCTGTTTACGTAGGAACCATTCGGACTACCTTCAAGTTCTAGAGTTCTCAGCTAATCTCTAGAAAACGATAGAAGGGGTGTACTCATAGTACACCCTTTTCTATTCTTTGAATTCATATCAAGCCTATTGATTTATTCAAGAATTCAGTTTTTGGAACCCGATCTATTCTGCGTTATTGAGTAAGGGGAGAGTCTACTATAGCGCTTCGCGCTAGTCAATAGCTTGTATGGCTGAGTTTCTAAGGCTTCAAGATGTACCTCATAGAAAAGAGAAATGCTATATGATCGCGAGAGGCTATTCTTCCCCAAGATATTTTTAATTTTAAATTTTTAATTGATATGAGTTATTCCCCTACCGCTTCGGAAGACTTGAATATTCCTAACGCTGATTATCAACAATTGGATATCAAGAAACTCACGCCCATGCTTCAGCATTATGTGCAGGTGAAGGAACAATACCCCCATGCCTTATTGCTCTACCGAGTAGGTGACTTTTTTGAATGCTTTTTTCAAGATGCAGTTACTCTTTCTGTGCAGTTAGAATTAGCGCTCACGAGTCGAGATGGGGGGAAAGAAATTGGCAGAGTGCCGATGACCGGGGTTCCTCATCATGCACTGGATCGTTATTGCCCTCAATTGGTAGAAAAAGGCTACCCGGTAGTAGTCTGCGATCAAACGGAAGATGCGGCAGTTGCAGCAGCCGAAAAACGGATGGTGACCAGAGAGATTACCAAAATTCTTACTCCTGGAACCCTGACAGATGAGTCGATGTTAAGTGCTCGTCAAAATAACTTTTTAGCAGCAGTAGTGCTAGTTAAAGACCATTGGGGATTAGCCTATGCGGATATTTCTACAGGTGAATTTTTCACTACTCAAGCGAGTCGCTTAGAGCATTTAAATCAGGAACTAATGCGGTTACAACCTTCGGAGATCCTCATGCCGACGGACGCACCGGATCTGGGGAAAATGTTACGCCCAGGGGAAAAGTCTGAGGAACTTCCGGAAGGGTTACCTGACTGTTTTTGCTATTCCTGGCGATCGCAGCTAGTCTTTAGTTTACAAGATGCAACTGAGCGCCTGCTGAGTAAGTTTAAGGTCAGATCTTTGGAGGGCATGGGATGCGATCGGATTCCATTAGGGGTTCGCGCTGCCGGTGGACTGCTCGAATATGTGGAGGAAACCCAAAAACAAAATGCTGTAACCCTGCAATTATTGCGGAGTTATTCGACCCAGGATTTCCTTATTTTAGACCATCAAAGCCGCCGTAACTTAGAAATTACGGAAACTGTCCGCGATCGCACGTTTAATGGCTCCTTACTCTATGCAATCGATCGCACATTAACGGCTATGGGAGGACGTGCCCTACGTCGGTGGATCTTGCAACCGTTGTTGAAGTTAAAAGGCATTGAAGCACGACAAGATACCATTGAAGAATTAGTAAAAGATACCGAACTAAGGAATTTGATTCGTCAAGTTTTACGCCAGATTTCCGATCTAGAACGGCTCACCGGGAAAGCGGGATCGGGAAGTGCAAATGCGAAGGATTTAGTCTCTTTAGCTGAATCTTTAGCCCAGTTACCTCCGTTAGCTCAGTTAGCCAGTAAGGGGCGATCTCCATTTCTGAAAGCGCTACAAACTGTACCGCCAGAACTAGAACAATTAGCTCATACGATCAAAGACTATTTAGTGGAAAATCCGCCTCAGCAGTTAAAGGAAGGGGGTTTGATTCAAGCAGGGGTGAATACTGACTTAGATAGGATGCGATCAGATGCAAAAGAAGATCAAGAATGGTTAGCTTCTTTAGAAACTCGCGAACGGGAAAGAAGCGGTATTTCTAATCTAAAAGTGGGATATAATAAAACCTTTGGATATTATATTAGTATTTCTCGATCTAAAGCCGATCAGGTTCCAGAAGGCTATACTCGCAAACAAACTTTAGTTAATGAAGAACGTTATATTACTGAAGAATTGAAAGAGCGAGAAGCCCGAATTCTGACTGCGCGAGAAGATTTAAACCAATTAGAATATGAACTATTCGTGCAATTGCGAACCGAAGTAGGGGAGCAAACCGAGTTAATTCGTACAGTTTCTCGTGCCGTTGCTGCCATTGATGGGTTATGTGGATTAGCAGAAGTGGCAGTTGTTGAAGGATACTGTCGTCCCACCTTAACTGAAGGACGAGAAATACTCATTCGGGAGGGACGACATCCAGTAGTTGAGCAAACTTTAGGACGGGCATTTTTTGTTCCAAACCACACAAATTTAGCTAAAAATAATAAAAAACTGTCTACAGATCTAGTTATTTTAACGGGGCCGAATGCCAGTGGTAAAAGCTGTTATCTTAGGCAAGTGGGCTTAATTCAACTGATGGCGCAAATTGGTAGTTTTGTGCCAGCAACATCTGCTACATTAGGGATTTCCGATCGTATCTTTACCCGTGTTGGTGCAGTGGATGATTTAGCTACCGGTCAATCTACGTTTATGGTAGAAATGAATGAAACCGCTAATATTCTCAATCATGGCACATCTCGCTCCTTAGTCTTATTAGATGAAATTGGTCGCGGAACGGCTACCTTTGACGGTCTATCGATTGCCTGGGCTGTAGCAGAATATTTAGCGACAGAAATCAGAGCAAGAACAATTTTTGCCACCCATTACCATGAACTGAATGAATTAGCCTCCATCTTAGACAATGTAGCTAATTACCAAGTCACCGTCAAAGAAATGCCCGATAAAATCATCTTTTTGCACCAAGTTCAACCGGGTGGTGCGGATAAATCCTATGGCATTGAAGCTGGAAGATTAGCGGGTTTACCCAAGATCGTGATTGAACGAGCCAAACAAGTGATGACTCAAATTGAACAACATAGTAAAATTGCCGTTGGCTTGCGCCAAGCTATTCCCATATCAGAAAAAGATGGAGAAGAGGGCGAGGATAGGGAAGAATAAACCTATACCTTAATTCATTACAGCCCTTTGCGATGTACATTGCAATAAGGACTTGATATAGCAGAGAAAGGGAGAGTAAGGACATTTTCTATTGCCTGTTGCCTATTGCCTTAAACCATCACCTAACTGTTCTAACCAACTCCTTTTCTGCCATATCACGAGATATTTTTGATTTTGGCGAAGCAATTGAAAAAGAGAGATGGATAAACCATCTCTCTTTTTCAGTTCCTACAAGCTTAGTTCAGCTTTGGAATATAGGGTTTTGATAACCTAAAAATTAATCCAGGTCGCCCATAGACAGAACTGGCTCATTTTCGCGGTCAATTCCTTTTTCAAAGCCAGCCGCAGCAGCACGAGCGCGACCTGCGTGCCAGAGGTGACCAATAAATAGGAAGAAGGCAAAAATGAAGTGAGAACCAGCCAACCAAGCACGGGGGTTAACATAGTTAAACCCATTAGGCTCAGTAATAATTCCACCTACGGAGTTGATAGAACCATTAGGTGCGTGAGTCATATACTCAGCAGCACGACGCAGTTGCCAAGGTTGGATATCATTTTTCAGTTTGTTGAGATCCAAACCGTTGGGGCCACGAAGAGGCTCTAACCAGGGGCCTTGGAAGTCCCAGAAGCGCATGGTTTCACCACCGAAGATGATTTCACCAGTGGGAGAGCGCATCAGGTATTTACCTAGACCGGTGGGGCCTTGTGCAGAACCGATGTTAGCTCCTAACTTTTGGTCACGAGCTAAGAATACAAAGGACTGAGCTTGAGAAGCTTCAGCATTAGTGGGGCCGTAGAATTCGCTGGGATAAGCTGTATTGTTAAACCAAACATAGGCAGCAGCCACAAAGCCCATCAGAGAAAGAGCAGCTAAACTGTAGGACAGATAAGCTTCACCCGACCAGATGAAGGCGCGACGGGCCCAACCAAAAGGCTTTGTAAGAATATGCCAAATACCACCGGAGATACAAATCAAGCCAATCCAGATATGACCACCGATGATATCTTCCATGTTATTCACCCCAATGATCCAGCCTTCTCCACCAAAGGGAGCATCGACGAGATAGCCGAAGATCACAGCCGGGTTGAGAGTCGGGTTACTAATGATACGAACTGCACCACCACCAGGGGCCCAGCTATCATAAACACCACCGAAGAACATAGCTTTGAAGACCAACAATAAAGCTCCTATTCCTAAGAGGATTAAGTGGTAGCCAATGATATTGGTCATTTGATTCTTATCTCTCCACTCGTAACCGAAGAAAGAAGAGTAATCTTCTAAGGTTTCGGGGCCACGAACGGCATGATAAATTCCACCTAGTCCTAAGACGGCAGAAGAGATCAGGTGGAGTACACCAACTACAAAGTAGGGGAAGGTGTCTACAATTTCCCCACCAGGGCCGACACCCCAACCGAGGGTAGCCAGGTGAGGGAGAAGAATAGCACCTTGTTCATACAAGGGTTTTTCAGGGATGAAGTGAGCCACTTCAAACAGGGTCATTGCGCCAGTCCAGAAGACAATGAGACCGGCGTGGGCAACATGAGCGCCCAGCAGTTTACCGGATAGGTTAATTAAACGGGCGTTACCAGCCCACCAAGCAAAACCGGTGGATTCTTGGTCACGACCGCCCATTACCATTGAAGGATTGAAAGTGCTTTGCACGCTAGTCGAACCTCTTGTTCTACTCTCTACGATCTAGGTCAAAAAAGGTGAATTGATTCAAGGGATGTGAGCCATTATCCCTGATTTGGGGATAATGACAACAAGTTTGTTCTACAGAGCATTACCGCGAGGAAGAACCTCTTCAGGGAAGGTAAAGAACTCATGGGGTTGGTCTGCCGGGGACATCCATG
>NZ_JAGHZN010000093.1:0-9459 GCF_017746735.1 Roseofilum sp. Guam
TGCGCTTAATAAGGCATCGACCAAGTAGTCCCATCCAGTAATCGAGGCGATCGTTACCTTATCGAAGGAATCAAGGACTGGTGAAAGCCTTTGCTGTAGCCTTTTCAGGTCTTTACAGTTCTGCCATCTTATACCCTTTCCCATGAAGCGCAGCTTCATAGGGAAAGGGTATGAGAGACTAAAGGAGGCGAAAGGATTTAATCTCAAGGGGTGACAAGGCAGCTCAAAGGTTGCTATAGCAACCTTTTTTGGTGGTATTTTGCCGAAAACATCAACTGAAAGGTCGCGATACTCCTACAGAGTCGCTTCGCGAACGCTAAAAGAGGTAAAGTGGTCTGGTAGAGACCACCAAAAATGCAAATGTTCCCTGAATTATATCAGAAAATCCTTAAAGCCCATTTGAGTCAACCACAATATTTAACGTTAAATCTGCTAGTATTAGTAGTGCAAGGGTGTCGAAATGTAGCCCTATCAAAAGTAGCAGAAAGATTTCCACAACCGATAAAAGTAGCTAGTCGAGTCAGAAGTATTCAAAGGGTGTAGACTTTGTTTTGCGTCAAAGAAAGAGTACATATATTGCCGAAAACTTGGATGATTACCAGTCCTTAGAGAGTCTAGAAATCAGACCGGGAATGAGCCGATTTTACCGAGAAGTCTATTGTGGGAAATCTCATCAGCTAGGGCCGTTTAATCTGGCGGCTTATTGGAAAAGAAAGTATAGAGGCAAGGGACCAAAGGAAGCTTGGTTTATCCTGACGAGCTTAGATAATATAGACTTAGCGTTCTCATTTTATTGTTCTCGATGGGGGATAGAAACAATGTTCAAAGATTGTAAAACTGGAGGCTATAATCTAGAGAATACGAGAGTCAATGAGCAACGACTATTGTCCACTATATTAGTCATAGCCATGGCTTATACTTGGGCAACCCTAAAAGGAATAGCTTGGGAAAAAATGGAGGTAAGTCCCTATATTGCCCGGATTACAGAAAAGGAACGTAAAGTAAAACGCCACAGTCATTTTTATATCGGATGCTATGGATTATTGTGGGCTCACTCCTTTCAATATTGGTCTTCTTTGGCTCAAGAACTGATGGATTCTAAACCTCATAAACGCTTATTTTTCCAGAAGGGATTAAAGGTTCTATCCCTTATCAAGTCTACTCTTTAGTCTCCTTGTCACCCCTTAAGGGTTTTGAATTGTGCATCTTTAATCATTGAATGGATATGACACTTCTATTTAGGAATTCTCGAATTAAACTCTCTCCTGGAATCCTGTTTTGGCGAGAAGTGGGTCAGGGAAAACCGATTCTTTTTTTACATGGGTCTTGGGATGAGGGGGGTCAATGGGTGGGGGTAATGGAGCGGTTGGGCACAGATTACCAGTGTTTTGCTCCAGATTTATTGGGATTTTCGGAGTCGGATCGACCCAATGTCCATTATTCGGTGACGCTACAAACGGAGTGTTTATTGGAGTATGTCCAAGCTCTGAAGTTAGACTCGGTTTATCTGGTCGGCCATTCCCTGGGTGGATGGATTGCAACGCGCTATGCTTTAGCGCATCCTGAACGGGTGAAGGGATTAGTTCTATTGGCTCCGGAAGGGGTACATGTACCGGAATTAAAAGATCGATGGAAGCAAGCATCTTGGCTAGTAGGGCCGAAATCGTTTTGGGTACAGTTCCTGAAAGTTTTGTTACCGGTAGCTCGATGGATGGGAAAAGCTAAATCTCTAGAAGCGCTGTTCGAGAAGCGATCGCACTTTCTCCAATTCTTCCCCGCTTGTCAGATGCTGTTTTTACGCAGAGCTAAAGAAATTCAAGCAGAATATGTTGAGGATGACTTGCCCCATCTCACGGTTCCCAGTTTACTACTCTCTGGTCTGTCGAGCCATAACGGTCATCCAGAAATTGACCCGCTATCCCAAGTGTATAGCGAACGAATGCGAAATTTGAAGGAGCAAACTTTACCGACTGGCGCTTCAGATTGGCCGCGCAGCCATCCGGATGGGGTGGCTCAAGCCATTCGTGAGTTTATTGAGGCGATCGAAACCCCAGAAAAGCGATCGGAGGACTTGACATAAGAAAATGA
Organism: Roseofilum sp. Guam; assembly: GCF_017746735.1. Taxonomy (NCBI): domain Bacteria; kingdom Bacillati; phylum Cyanobacteriota; class Cyanophyceae; order Desertifilales; family Desertifilaceae; genus Roseofilum; species Roseofilum sp. Guam. Next base: position 2,089 of record NZ_JAGHZN010000093.1, read on the forward strand.
AATCCACAATAATAGTAGATTGTGCGATCGCTTGAGAGAAAGACCCTTGGCTAACGTTATCGTAATTGGTGCCCAGTGGGGCGATGAAGGAAAAGGAAAAATCACGGATCTCCTGAGTAAATCAGCAGATGTCGTTGTTCGTTATCAAGGCGGAGTCAACGCTGGACATACAGTTGTTGTCCAGGGCCAAACCTTCAAACTGCACCTGATTCCCTCTGGTATCCTCTACCCCGATACGGCCTGTATCATCGGTGGCGGCACAGTGATCGATCCCAAGGTACTCATCGGAGAAATCGATCAACTCCATCAGCTCAATGTCTCTACAGAGCAGTTGATGATTTCTGAAACCGCCCACGTTACGATGCCCTACCACCGGCTAATCGATCAAGCTTCAGAAGAAAAACGGGGAGAACACAAAATTGGAACCACCAAAAGGGGTATTGGCCCGACCTATAGCGATAAGTCTGAACGCACGGGTATTCGTATTGTTGACTTGATGCAACCAGACATTCTCCGCAAGCAACTGCAATGGACGGTTGAGTACAAGAATGCCATTATTGAAAAGCTCTATGACTTACCGCCCCTCAATCCCAAAGAAGTCATTGAACAATACTTAGAATATGCCGAACGGTTGCGCCCCTATGTGGTGGATAGTTCCCTGAAAATCTATGAAGCCATTAAAAAGCGCCACAATATCCTCTTTGAAGGTGCGCAAGGAACACTGCTTGACTTAGACCATGGAACCTATCCCTATGTCACCTCCTCCAACCCCATTGCAGGCGGTGCCTGTGTCGGTGCAGGGGTTGGACCAACGGTGATTGACCGGGTGATTGGGGTTGCCAAAGCCTATACTACCCGCGTAGGTGAGGGGCCCTTTCCCACAGAACTGAACGATGAAATTGGCAAAGAATTAGGGTCTGTAGGGGCTGAATTTGGCACGACTACCGGTCGTCCCCGACGCTGTGGTTGGTTTGATTCGGTGATTGGTCGCTATGCAGTGCGAATTAATGGACTGGATTGTTTGGCCATTACCAAGCTTGATGTTCTGGATAATATCGATGAAATTAAGGTCTGTGTAGCCTATGAAGTCGAGGGCCAACGGTGCGAGAATTTTCCCACTAACGCCCGGATTTTTGCCAAATGTAAACCGATTTACGAAACGATTCCAGGGTGGAAACAATCGACGGCTGAGTGCCGAACCTTGGAAGATTTGCCTAAAGCTGCCTTAGATTATCTCAAATTTCTAGCAGAACTGATGGATGTGCCGATCGCGATTGTATCCCTGGGAGCGAGTCGCGATTGCACAATCATCGTTGAAGACCCCATCCACGGGCCCAAACGGGCCTTACTTGATGCTAATGGTATTCCAGTGAAGACCAATGGTCACTAACTGTCAGTTGGTCTAAATCTGGCCATGGCTTCAATTCAACCTGAGTAAAAATCAACACTGAAACAGACATTATGGAACTTACTATTGAGTGTCACCAAAGAGAAGCGGGAAGCAAAGCCAGAGCCTTACGCCGTTCTGGATTAATCCCAGCTAATTTATATGGCCATAAGGGCAATGAATCGATTTCTTTAACTGTGGATGATAAAACAGTTCAAAATTTGCTTAAAAGTGCAGTGGTCAACAATACCCTGATTAATGTTAATATTCCGGAACTCTCTTGGAACGGGAAAGCTCTGTTGCGGGAAGTACAACGGCATCCTTGGAAAGGGTTTCCCTATCATCTGAGTTTCTTTTCGATCGCCTCTCAGAAGAGTGTAGAAGTGGATGTACGCTTAAACTTTGTCGGAGAGGCGATCGGGGTGAAACAATCGGGTGGCTTGCTCGATTCTCCCCTGAGTGAAGTGCGCGTTCAATGTCCTCCCGATCGAATTCCGGAAGTGATTGATGTAGATGTGACGGATTTGGCTGTTGGCGGTTCTCTAGCAGTTAAAGATCTGAATATCCCCGAAGGAGTCAAAATTATGGCAGAACCGAAACAGTTGGTGGTTACTGTTTTGGCTTCTAGGGTGACTCGGAAAATGGCGGAAGACGAAAATCAAGGTTAGAGGGTTGTTCTTATATGACCCAGTTGGGGCGGATTACGATTCGCCCTTTTTTGTTATGCTACGCGCTTTTAGGGAGTCGGGAGTCAAATAGGCAGTAGGGAATCAAAAAAGGTTTTCCCTCTTGTCTCTCCTATTCCCTTTTTGAATATAAGGAGTATCAAGAATTAGCATGAGTAATCAATTGGATGTTTTTGGTGTCGGTAATGCGTTGGTGGATGTGCTGGCGTTGGTCGATGACTCGTTTATTACTGAACAGGCCCTAGAGCGCGGAGTGATGACTCTGGTAGATGCCGAAGCTCAGGGGAAAATTCTGGGAGGACTCCAGCGAGATAGCCTGAAATTAAGGTCTGGAGGGTCTGCGGCCAATACGATGATTGCGATCGCCCAAAGTGGGGGTACAGGATTTTATACGGGTAAAGTCGCCCAAGATGAAAACGGCGAGTTTTATGCCCAAGATATGAAAGCAGCAGGAATTGAGTTTGAAGTTACTCCTGCTCCTATCGAAAACGGCCCTACAGGCACTTGTGTGGTCTTGACGACTCCCGACGCAGAGCGCACCATGTGTACCAATTTGGGAGCTTCTAGTACCCTTTCCCCCAGTGATATTGATGTAGAGAAGCTCAAACGCTGTCAATATAGCTATGTGGAAGGTTATCTCTGGACAGGGGATGATACCCGAAAAGCGAGCATTGAAACCATGGAGCAGTCTAAACGCCATGGCGTGAAAGTGTCCTTTACCCTTTCTGACCCGTTTTTGTTGCACAGTTTCCGCGATGATTTCCGCAATGTGGTCACTGACTATTGCGATGTGCTGTTTTGTAATGCTGATGAAGTGCGTCAGTTTTTAGACTTGAAAGATTTGGACGCTTGCGCCCAAAAGGTTGGAGAAATGGTCAATCTTGCCTTTATTACGGATAGTGATAAGGGCTGTTTAGTGGTCGAAAATAAACAAATCATTACGGTAGAAGGGTTTCCTGTCAAACCTCTAGATACCGTAGGTGCAGGAGATGCCTTTGCTGGTGGTGCCTTGTATGGACTGACTCATGGGTATAGTGCCCCACAAGCTGCTCGTTGGGGGAATTATCTGGGATCGGCGATCGTTCAGATCCAAGGCCCCCGGTTAGAAAAAGCCCCCGTTGACCAGATGGCAAGCATTCTAGGAGCTTAGGCATCCTTTCCAAATTCTGTAGGAGTGGGTTCTTTACCCCCTTATAACCCGCCTTCACTCGACTAGGATTATAAACGATCATCTACGAAAAGACCGAGTCCATCGAGTCCTCCGCCAGATGAGGGTAAACCCGAACACTCCCCAGATCCCCCCCAGTAGTCCTAGAGGTTGTCTGCTAGGTTGCTGAGGGATTTCAGGGGAGCTGATAAAGGGTTGAGTAATCGATGAGACGATATTTAAGTTGATCGGTTGTTGACTGCCTAGAGTAACCGTTGGGTTAGTCGTTGGAGCAGTTGGCGGTTTTTGGACACTACCCTGAGCGATATTAAGAGCCACACTAAATCCAAACAGGGTTAAAACACCATAGAGACTGGCTAATCCCAGCGATCCCCAGGAGAGGAACCGTAACCAATAGAGGTGAATGCGGGACACATATCCTTGTTGACGGTAAAAGACGAGGATTATTCCAATGAGGGGCATCCAGACGATATCGATTAACTGATGAGCTAGATCGAGGCGATCGAGGGTAGAACTAGGGTTGATGTGGATCAGGTATTCTACTGTTTTGAATAGGGTCAGTACCAGTAAACCATATCCTCCCCATTGCAGTAATTCATAGGATTTTTCTTCCACTCGACTTGAGAGGTATAGCCCATCTCGTGAGTTAGGAAAGGTTTGTGAGCTGGCGGTTTCTGAGTCACTCGGTAGGGTGTGATAATGGTTTTCCAGTTCCGCTAGTAGGGTTTTAGTTTCACTGTATTGGGGAAGGTGGGGAGCTTGAGAAAAGAGATCAAGGGCAACTTGATAACTGGCGATCGCAATTTCACAATACAAGCGATGATTTCCTTGGGGACATGAGGCAATCAATTCTGCAAAGCGACACAGGGTTTTGGCTAAACTCACTGCTGTGGTGGATTTTGATGTTGTCCCTTTTTCAGTTACCCAACGAGTTAATTCTTGGGCAAAGTCGGAGTTGAGTAAACTGGCGTTACTTTCTAACAACGGGTAGATGACTTGGCGATCGCCTGGATTGTTATGGATGGCTTTGAGCAATTGACGCAACAGGGACTGTTGCTGTTGGGAGCGGCTATCAGTTTTCATGATCACCAAGAGAGAATAGGAGAGACTATAGGGGACTTCAAAATCACAGGGTCAAACTCCACAAATCATAGCAATCTCTAGGCCAAAATTCTCATTTTTCTAATGATTCTCAGATCCTGCCCTGGGAACGACTAACCAGAGTGATGCGATCACCGAGTTGTCGCAGTAGCTTCGCCAAATCTGGATCATTCTCCCGTCTCTGCCCCACTTTATCACAGCTATACATAACCGTTGTATGGTCTTTTCCTCCAAATTCTTCTCCAATTTTAGGCAAACTCAAGTCTGTATGTTGACGCATCAGATACATGCCAATTTGACGCGCTTGACTAATTTCCCTGCGTCTTGAATTGCTCTTTAAATCCTCTGGACTCACCTGAAATTCTTCGGCAACTACAGCAATAATCACATCCGCAGAAACCTCGCCATTAGCAGCCGGTGGATTCAAGACCGGCGCGATATTTTCTACCGTCATCGATAATCCCGAAATCGACATATAAGCGACTGTCCGGATTAATGCCCCTTCTAATTCCCGAATATTCGATGTATAATTCGTGGCGATATATTCAATTACGGCTTGGGGTAAATCTAAATTTTCATACTCTGCCTTTGTTTGCAAAATTGCCATTCGTGTTTCTAAATCAGGGGGTTGAATATCAGCAATTAATCCCATTGAAAACCGGGAACATAAACGCTCTTGGAGTTGAGGCATTTGACTGGGAGGACGATCTGAGGCTAAAACGACTTGTTTTCCCGCTTCATGTAAGGTATTAAAGGTATGAAAGAATTCTTCTTGAGTGGATTCTTGACCCTCAATAAATTGAATATCATCCACTAACAAAACATCCGCGGTCCGATAGTGATCGCGAAATCCTTGGCGACTATCTTGACGAATAGCTGTAATTAAATCATTCGTAAATTTTTCAGTCGAGACATAAAAAACTTTAGCATCTGATCGAATTTTCAGCCGATAATGTCCAATCGCTTGCATGAGATGGGTTTTCCCTAGACCCACACCTCCATACAGAAACAAAGGATTAAAACTCAGTGGATTATCTCGTCCCGGAGATTCAGCAACCGCTAGAGATGCGGCATGAGCCATGCGATTATTGGAACCCACCACAAAATGCTCAAACACATATTTAGGATTAAGTTCGGTGGGTTTTGGATAAGTATAAGTTTTCGGAATCGTAGGATTTGAAGACCAAAATAGATTCAAGCTTTCTGAGGACTTTTCTTGATTAGCAACCTTTATTTGGATCGTCACTGAATGACCTACAATTTCTTCTATGGTCGTGTTAATAATGTTGATATAATTAGCTTGAAGCCAGTTGCGAGCAAATAAATTTGGAGTTTCAAGAATCAGACAATTTTCTTTCAAGTCAATTGCCATAGCTGTTTTAATCCAAGTCTCAAATGTTGGCTGACTTAGCTTTTTTTTAAGCCTATCCAGAACTTGAGTCCACAGGCTATCGAGGGAATTTTTCACAGCTCACTCTCCCAATTTATGGACTAGACAACAGAAAAAACAATTCTAGAAGATTCAACCCCATTTTCACAAGGACTATCTAGGAGCTTTTTATTCTGATGGAGTTAAGCGTTTCTTTAAAGAATTAGCTCTTGTTTTAGCTGTTTTATTGTTTGGATCAACCTTCAGAGCATGATCGTAGCTTTCTAACGCTTGCCTTATCAAATTCTTTTTCTCGTAGGCAAAGCCTAGGTTATTGAACGCAATAACATAGTCTGGAGCCATCTTTAGAGCTTCTTTATACTGTCGGATCGCCAAATCATATTGCTCTTTCGCGACATATGCATATCCTAAAGCGTTATACACCAAAGCACTTTCTTGCTCAGGAATATCATCACACTTGAGTGATTTTTGAAAGAGCTGAATCGCTTGGCTATACAGCTTTTTCTCAGAGTAAAGACAACCCAGCTCATAGTATTCCTGGGCTGTCCCTTTATTGGATTTCAGTTTTTTTTGCAACTGGGAAAAGACAGCTTCAGAACGCCGAGTTTTCAGAACTTGACGAAAAATGAACCAAGCTGAAACAGCAAGCAAGATTAGAAATATAGAAAGATAAGTGATCGGCAGTGAAGTTTCCATCAGAATCTATGTTGGTATCCTCTCCTGTTATTGTACTGCGTAAGAGGCAATATCCAATACCTAGTTTCCTCTTATAATCAACTGTTTTTCTTCTTATCTATCAGTTCCTCACTCTGTTTCCAAAACTGTCTAGGCACTCTTTTGAGCAGCTAATTCCACTACTTTACTAAATCCTTGAGGATCGAGAATAGCCATCTCTGCTAACATTTTCCGGTTAAGCTGGATATTTGCTTTTTTTAGATTACCCATTAGCTTACTATAACTCACTCCGTTTTGACGAGCGGCTGCATTGACACGGACAATCCACAGACGACGAAAATCACGCTTACGTTTACGGCGATCTCGGTACGCATTCCGCAACGCCTTCATCACCTGTTGATTGGCTGTCCGAAAGAGTTTAGAGTGAGACCCACGAAAGCCTTTAGCCAGCTTTAAAATCTTCTTACGGCGTTTCCGAGCAACATTACCCCGTTTGACTCTTGGCATAATCGTTTATCCTAACTTGATTGAGTTGAACATCTGAACTAGATTTAGTGGAATGAAACTCCCTTAAAGGTAAGGCAACATTAAGCGGACATTTTCTTCATCTCTCTCACATACTATTGTGATCTGAGAAAGCCTGCGCTTGCGAGTTGTACTCTTATGCTCAAGCAAGTGATTCTTATTCGCTTTACGACGTAGAACCTTACCACTTCCTGTAACTCTAAATCTCTTAGCCGCTGCCTTGCGGGTTTTTAATTTAGGCATACTCTATTACTACTCCATTCAATTAACACAATCTATAAGTATAGCAGAAAATCATACAAAAATGAATTCAAGGGCCAACAAACGAACAAGCCCCTTTGTAATAAAGGGGCTTGTTTGAAAAATGGACCTGGCACCGAGCTATTTTGCCCAAGGGTGACCCCCAAAGTATCGTCGCCGCTGCTGTGTTTCACTGCCG
>NZ_JAGHZN010000094.1:0-10228 GCF_017746735.1 Roseofilum sp. Guam
GAGGTGACACTCATAAAATCTTCTAAACCCCAAAATTGTTTAGCCTCTCTAAAATTAAATTCGATTGGAAAACGGAGACTATAATAGTCCATCAGTTGGTCATACCCTTTTGGCGAAGGTATTGTAATACAGCACTTCGCCCAGAAGTGTTGAATCTTAACATAAAACTTTACATTCAACTGAAGAAAAGTCCCTAGTGAACTAAATGAGGGTTTCTGGAATCAGATCGTAGCTCCAATGAATAATAGAGCAGCGCTGACTAAGTTCGACTGGCAAATAACGGAATTTATCCAACAGGCTTTAGCCATAGAACTGATGAACTTCCATTAACTGCAAGAGCAAGTCAGCGATTAACACCATCAGAATTGGTAAGGTCACTCCAGTCTCATTTTTAGTAATTAATTTATCGAGCTTTATATGCATTTTTAAGAACTTCCAGATCCCTTCACTTTCCCAATGCTTTCGATAGATTTCACTAATCTCTTCCTTGCTCATTTCAATTAAGTTAGTGGCCAGACGATATTCAGTTCTGTCTTCTAAATCACAGAACCATGCTACCCGATATCTTTGGGGTTCAAAGTTAGTTTTCATATAGAACTTGTGGTCTTCTCTCGATTTACACGCTTTAGAGAAGGTCGATATATCCACCTTAATACTTGTATGATTCAATCGGTAGAACAAGCCTCTCATACTAGTCAAACTATTATCGAGTAAGAAGTTTAACCAGATTTCAAAGAAGAGGCAAGAGTTGAGAACTGGGTAGTCATGAGCAGACAATGACTTGAGAATCGGTTTGACCAGATTGGTAAAGGAGACTACCATTTAGATAATATTATTTTGATATTTGAGGATAGAATGCCATATTTTATTCTCTTTTTTTTCGGCATTAAGCTAACATTCAACACTTCTGTTGCTCCTCCTATCTCGCTATCAAAGCATAAAGCACTGTAACTGCTATCCCTTTATTTATAGTCAATTCGATTAAGGTTGAGACACTAGCATTTATCTATAACGTCGGTATCTGTAGGGGCGAACGGCCGTTCGCTCACTGCTCAAGGGGTGACAAGGAGGCTAAAAACTAGACTGTATAAGGGATAGAGCCTGTAGCCCTTTCTGAAAAAACAACCGCTTATGAGGTTTGCACTCCATTAATTCTTCAGCTAAAGAAGAGCAACATTGGAAGGAGTAAATCCACAATAATCCGTAGCATCCAATGTAAAAATGACTATGACGTTTCACCTTACGTTGCTTTTCTGTGGTGCGAGCCATATAAGGATTGACTGCCATTTTTTCCCAAGTTCTTCCTTGTAAAGTCGCCCAAGTATAAGCCATAGCTATCACTAAAATGGTAGACAATAACCGTTCATCATTGACTCGTGTATCCTCTAGGTTATAGCCTCCGGTTTTACAATCTTTTAACATTGTTTCTATTCCCCATCTAGCTGAATAAAATGACAACGCTAAATCCATATTCTCTAAACTCGTCAGGATATACCAGGCTTCTTTTGGCCCTTTTCCTCTATACTGTCTTTTCCAATAAGCCACTAGATTAAACGGCCCTAGCTGATGAGATTTACCACAATATACCTCTCGGTAAAATCGACCTATTCCGGGTCTAATCTCTAGGCTCTCTAAGGACTGGTACAAATCCTGGCTTTCGGCGATGCAGGTACTCTTTTTTTGACGGAGTACAAAATCTACACCCTTTGACCATAGCCACTCCCCCAGCTTTACACTTTGAAATTCTCGGTCTCCTATTACCACTACTTTATACTCTTTCAGCAGCGCCAACACTGGACTTAATACTCTTTGTTGTTCTTCTAGAGAGCTACTTCCTTTTTTACCCAACAGTTCCCAATATACCGGCAGAGCATGAGTTTCCCATACTAGACTCAACATCATTACATTTCTTTCTTGCCATTGGCTTCTATCTATTACTAATAAAAGATATCCTTTGTGCCATAGTCCTTTCTTCCTTTGACCGTTCTGATTTTTTTCTTTTTCTTGTCTTCATAATTCTTTGACCAGGGGAAACCACAATTTCTTCGCACTCAGAACTTCCAGACTTAGAAATCTTTGAAGGCTTCTGACTCGACTGGCTACTTTTATGGGTTGGGGGAATCTTTGAGCTAGTTTGCACAGGGCTACATTTCGGCAGCCTTGCACTACCCAGATTAGCAGTTGTAAGGTTAAGTATTCTGTCCGACTTAAATTAGGTTCGAGGATTTTCTGGTACAATTGAGGAAGCATTTTTACATTTTTGTGGTCTCTACACGACCACTTTACTCTTTTACCGATCGCCTCCTCAACCCACCACTCTCTCTACCATCAACCCTCCTTGTCACCCCTTGAGGTCTCACTGTTAACCGAATCGACTATACCTTCCCCTTTTGCCTCTTCAATCCAACGATCAAACTGCTCTTGATTGTCCTTCACCCATTCTTGAGCCAAACGGCGCATATCTTCCGTTGTATTCTGCCCTTCTTTAATCCGTAAACTCGCTTTATTCATATCTTCCAGAGGAATTTGCACCAAATCAAACCAGGGTTTGGCTACTGGATTATCTGCTATAAATTTTGGGTTAGATATTACTTTCTGAGTCGGTCTATAGTCTTTATCGAATTAGTGAGATACAGCAGAAGAGAAAAGTAATAAACCGGTAAATGAAAGGATACTGATTTATTGTACCTCATCTATTTAAGAAACGCTATATTCCAGAATTATGATAACAATCTTGAGTCATATTTATCAAGTTATCTTCATAAAAATTATCAACTTTCTGCTTTTGCTTCAGCTAACCATTGATCGAACTGCTCTTGATTTTCAGAAATCCATTCTTCTGCTAAAAGACGAACTTTCTCAGGGCTATTTTCTCTTTCCCTAATCCGCAAACTCACTTCATTCATATCTTCAAGAGAGAATTGGACTAATTCTAACCACCGTTTTGCAACTGGATTAGCGGCTGCAAATTCTGGGTTGACAACAATTTCTTGTGCCCCTCCTGGAAAACCTGTATTTTTCCCATTAAACGTTGTTTCTTCTTCAGTAAAATTTTCATTTCCTGAGAAAGAAGTAAATGGAACTTCTAACACAATTGTATCGTTATCTGGTTTTAAAACCGCAGAAATCCAATGGGGATTATAAGCATAAAATAAGATTGGCTGTCCTTGTTGATAGCGACTAATCACATCAGTCAGCAAAGCTTCATACACTCCTTGCTCTTGTTCAACGGTGTCTTGCAGTCTATAAGCTTCTATATGATGATTGATCACTGATACACAACCCCAACCTGGATTACATCCAGCTAAATTTGCTTTTCCATCTCCATCCCAGTCAAACAATTTAGCAATCCGTTCATCTTTCAATTGTCCGAGATTAGTAATTCCATATTCTTGAGCCGTTTTTCGATCAATTCGATATCCCCTAGTGCCAATGGGAACAAAAATTCCTAGTTTTTTTATTTTTTTATCACCCCCTGCTTGGTTAAACATGCCATCATGACTGGGGCTATAGTAAATAACACTATAATCTAAATCTCCATTAGCAATAGACCAATAAATTCCGGGATACTCTAGTTCTCTAATGGGAGCAACTTTATAGCCTAACTTTTCTAGACCAATATTTAGCACTTCAGTTTGAAATATCTCTTGAAGCCAGGTACTATGAGCTGAACGAATAGTTACTTCATTGAAGGACAAATTTCGAGTGAGTTTTCCCGTCGTATAACAGCCAGACAGTCCCATAGTTAGAGATAAAAGAGTTGAAGTCAATATGACTTTAAACTGAAAATTGAATCGCATTAAATGAATTTGAAAAGATAGAGATTTTTATTCAGATATAGTTTTATTCATTTGCCCCTTTCGCGTCTTCAATCCAGCGATCGAACTGCTCTTGATTTGCACTCACCCATTCTTCTGCTAAACGGCGAATATCCTCCTGAGAATTTTCACCTTCTTTAATCCGTAAACTTATTTTATCCATATCCGCAAGGGGAATTTGTACCCTCTCAAACCAACGTTTTGCCATGGGATAATTGTCTGCAAAGGTTTGATTGATCGCAATATTCTGTTTGCTTCCCGGAAACCCTGTATTTTTGCCATTAAATGTAGTCTCTTCTGCGGTTAAATTACTCAGTCCTTCTGGGAGAGAAGTAAAAGGAACTTCTAACCAAACCGCTTCTTGATCCGTTTCTAAAACTGCAAATATCCAATGGGGATTATAGGCATAGAATAAAATGGGTTTTCCTTGCTCATAACGAGTAATTGTATTAGCCAGAAGAGCAGTATAATTTCCTCGGTCTTGTTCAACGGTATCTTCGAGATCGTAGGCTTGGATGTGATGATCGATCATCGCTTCGCAACTCCAACCTGTATTACATCCCGCTAAATTGGCTTTTCCATTTCCATCTAAATCGAAGAGTTTTGCCAGTTGTGGATCTTTCAATTGAGCAATGTTATTAATTCCATATTGATCGGCTGTTTTCTTGTCAATTCTGTATCCTTGGCTTCCTTCAGGAATCAACAATCCTGAGATCTCCAATTTTTCATTGCCACCAGCGTTTTCAAAAAAATCTTTATGGGCTGGATTATAGTAGATGACTGTATAATCGAGGTCGCTATTAGCCAGAGAAATATAAATAACAGAGTAATCTAATTCTTTGACGGTATCTATCGTGTAACCCAGTTTTTCTAACCCCAAATTTACAACTTCTGTTTGAAAACTTTCTTCCACAAAACCACTATGGGCGGCTCTAATCGTAACGGGTTCAGAATTTTCATTGGTTCTTTGGGTGGGTTGACAGGCGATTAACCCTATCATTAGAGAAAGAATCGTAGGAATCAATCGGGATTTTAACATTGATATTCTTTTATTCATGTTGTAAGATAGTTTATTTCACCATTGCCAAGTGTTTCGGCAATTTTCTTATGGTTATCAAACAAACGATTCACTCGTGCATAGATATTTGTCTGTAAACGGTTGGTTTAGTCGGTTTCAATCGCCTCCTACAGATCATTTACTTCTCCATATTCAATACATAGGTTTTCTGCGTTCCTGTTGTTATTTTCCTGCACCCTTCGCTTCTTCAACCCAGCGATCGAATTGTTCTTGATTTCCACTCACCCATTCTTCTGCTAAACTGCGAAGCTCTTCTGGAGAATCTTCACCCTCTTTAATCCGTAAACTGATTTGATTCATATCATCCACAGGGATTTGCATCAATTCAAGCCAACGTTTTGCAATAGGATTACTCTCGACAAACATTTTATTTGCTACTATATTTTGACTCTGTTTGGGAACTCCAAGATTTTTTCCATCCACAGTTGTCTCTGCTTCTGAAAGGTCAACTTCATCTTCAGGCAAAGACGTAAAAGGAACGGTTAACCAAACGGTATCTTCATTCGGTTTTAAAATGGCAAAGATCCAATGAGGATTGTAAGCATAGTATAAGATAGGTTCTCCTTGATTGTAGCGGGTAATAGCATCAGCAAGTAGGGTAACATATTTTCCTCGATCTTGTTCTACTGTATCTTGAAGTCCATAAGCTTCTATATGATGATCGATAATTAATTCACAAGTCCAACCCGGATTGCATCCAATTAAATTAGCTTTACCATCACCGTCAAAATCAAATAGTTTAGCAATTTCTGGATCTTTCAATTGTTCTATACTAGAAATCCCGTATTCTTCGGCTGTTTTTTTGTCAATTCGATATCCCGCTTCTCCAGGGGGAACGACAACACCTAAGAGCTGAAGCTTTTCTTCACCACCAGCATTGTCAAATAATCCTTCATGTATTGGATTGTAGTAGATGACGCTGTAGTCTAGATCGTTATTGGCTAAAGATAGATAGATGGCAGGATAGTCTAATTCCCTGGGTTTATCAATTTGATAGCCAAGCTGCTCAAGTCCGATCCTCACGACTTCATTTTGAAAGGCTTCTTCCACCCAAGTACTCTGAGCTGCACGGATGGTTACTTGTTCAGGGGAAAGTTGTTCACTAGATTGTTGGGTTGGCTGACAAGATATTAATCCCACTGTCAAAGAGAAAAGAGTTGAAATTAAGAGAGATTTTGATAAAGATTGCATTTCGATCATGATTGTCTATTCGTGTTGTAAGATGACTTCTTTAACTATTGCCAAGTGTTTCGGCAACTGTTTCTGATTGTCAAATAAACGATTCACTCGTGCGTAAGCATTTCCCCGTAAGCGGTTAGCGTAGTCGGTTTCGATCGCTTCCACCAATACGTTGGCTAAGGCTTCTGGATCGCCAGGACGCACCAAATACCCTTCGTGGCGATCGCCGATCATCTCCGGTATGCCAAACACATTGCTACTGACGATCTTTAACTCAAACGCCATTGCTTCCAAAACTACCCTCGGAAAGGACTCTTCAAAACTGGTACATACAAATATATCGGTTAAGGCAAAAAAGTCAAACACATAGCGCGTTTCTGGATACATTTTCACATAATCCAGCTTTAGCCTCTCTTGCACCTGACGCAAATAGTCCAGATAGATAATTTCGCGAGTTCCCACAATCAGAAACTCTAGGTTCTTAAACTGCGAGGCTGGATAAATCTTCTCTAAGTGCTTAATAGCTTCTAAGAAAATATGCTGTCCTTTACGCTCGCACGTCGTTCCAATCACCGAAATCACCGTTTTTTCTTCAGAAATCCCATATTTCTGCCGTAAATAGGATTTGCTATTACTTTGGCGAAACTCGGCAATTTTTTCTAAATTCATGCCTCCGGGAATCGTACGAAAACGGCCATGAATATCAAGATCGTGGAAAATTTGCCGCGTGGCATCGGCGACAAAGATAACCCGTGATGCATTCTGAAAACTGCGCTCCAATAAACCCCGCATCACTTGCGGAGGAGAGTCACCAAAAAAGTTGCGTAAACTGCGCTCAACGGTACAACTTTCATGGATATGCCAAATACTGGGTAAGCCAAACAGTTGGGCTAATTCTATTCCCCAAAAACCAACCATTGTATTGGACATCACCAGATCGAACTCGGTCATGTCTAGGACTTTTCCCACCTGTTGGAGACGCTGATGGTAGGTTTCTAGGCTATTATCAACTCGTTGCAGATTATCTTCAATCAGTTTAACCGGAATATTAAGTGCTTCGTAATCGTTGCGTAACGGTCCATCGACGAGGGAAACGACATTAACTTGGCATTCTCCCGACTCAACAAAATGCTTGGCGAAATTGTAAGCCATTAAGGGAGCGCCTTCGAGGGCTAAATTGTGGGTAACCAGTAGAATTTTAATGCCAGAAATTCGACTGCTATGGACATAGTGAAGGGGATTTAAGTCCATCGTCATGGAATCGATATTAATATTGGAGGTAATGTAAGGGTCTTTTTTGCCCTGATATCGCTCCATGAAATTTAGGTGTTCCTTGGGATTATAATAGTCTCCCCGTGAGGCACTTCCTTGATGAATGAGGGTGGCTTGGGGGGTATAAACTACGCGCTTACCAGTTTCTTGAACGCGCAAACAATAGTCCACATCATTGAGTTCTAAGCCCAATTTTTCCTCATCAAATCCCCCGACTTGATGGTAAAGTTCGGTGGATGTAAGCAAACAGGCTCCGGTGACGGCTGAAACATTACGGGTGGTGTGGGGATAGAAGAGATAACCGAGTTCTTCTTTGCGTAACCCGTGGAATAAATGACCGGCTAATCCGCCATTGGGGCCGATACAAACGCCCGCATGTTGTAGGGTATTATCGGGATAAAGGAGACGAGCGCCAACGACTCCGACTCCTTCAATGGACATCCAACCGACCATGTCTTCGAGCCAACCGGGGGCGATCGCCGTAATATCATTGTTAAGCTGCAACATGAGGGACGTTTTCACCTGTGCAGCACCAAGATTCACTAAGCGAGAATAGTTAAAGCCCTCTCGTCCGGTTAAACTGGGGTCAGGGCGTTGGGTTCTAATCACCTGATAGGTTAATTTCAACTCTCCCAAGGAGTTTAAAGAACCATTTTCCAGTTGACTAAAGAATTCTTCTGTCCTGGGTTCCGTAGACTGATCGTCAACAATAATGACTTGCACGTAGCGCGGATCTACGGTTTTCTCCAAGCTAGCAATACATTCCGATAAGATTTCCGTGCGATCGCGAGTCGGAATGACGATTGTAACAGGATTTTCTGCTAAAATTGAAGCATCCCATTGCAATTGATGCAAACATAACCCGTACTTGGTGGCTAAAGCTGGTAAAAAGGGTTTCGCCTTTAAATTGCGTCGCTCCAGGGTATCGGAAATTGCTCGATAGGCACTATCAAAGACATAGGTTTTCTGCGTTCCCTTTGATGCCGTACTTTCCGGGTGGACGCGCCAATGATAACAGACGTGGGGAATATGACGTACCCTATCCATCGTCGTCTTTTCCCGCACCCGCAGGTAAAGATCGATATCCTGTGCTCCCTCTAAACCCGATCGCAGTCCTCCTACCTCGTCAATTAAGCGCTTGCGAATGACGGCTAAATGGTGGGTATAATTGTGGGCGATCGCCATTTCTGGACTCCAAACCCCCTTCATTTGGTATCCATAGCGCTCTCCTGTCGGCGTAATTTTGTCCTCATCCGTATACATCCAATCCACATCCGGGTATTGGTCTACACATTCGGCTACTTGCAACAGCGCATCGGGAGATAACAGGTCATCATGGTCTAAAAGGGCGATATAGTCACCCGTTGCCACCTCTAGGGCTGAATTGGTCGCCTTGACAATATGGCCATTTTCGGTTTTAAATACAACCTTAATCCGAGGGTCTGAGGCTTGCGCTGCGGTCAAAACTTCTTTAACATGGGATTGAGTCGAGGCATCGTCAGCGATACATAACTCCCAGTTGGGGTAAATTTGCGCTTGTACCGAGGCGATCGTTTCTTCTAAAAAGCCCTTCGGTGGATTGTAAACGGGAACGACCACACTAATTTTTACACCCGTTTTTTCTAAGTGTTGTGCCGACTCTGCCATCAACTCCCGCACCTTAGCTGTTAAGCGATTATGCTCTAGCCAACGCTGATAGGGGTCTTCCTGTTGCCAAGGATGAATAATCGTAGAATAGGATGCAAATTCCTGAGTTTGGGTTTGGTCGTAGTAGCGCTTAACAAACCGAATCCAAACCAGAGGAGATAAAGGAATTCCCCCACGCTGTTTATAGGCTAGAACTGCCTTAGTCATAAACCCAGAAATCATCTGAGAAACCTTCGGTTTTGGCGGACGCTCGTACACATTTTGAATCGTAATAGTACGGGCAAAACAACAAACTGAATCCCCATTCTCTAAATTCGCCATAATCTGGATGGCAATCTCTCCCGAATAATTGGGTTCAATGGGTAAATTCCAGCCAAAGCCACTATTTTCAGCCGAGGGAGCATCAATAAACGCTTGCGCCACATCGGGACGAGGTTCCCCATAGGTGATGGTTTCTTCCCTATTCTCATCTTGAATCAGCGTCAGTGACTCAATCGCGTGACGATAATGAAACACCCAACCCGCAATTCGCAATACCCCACTGACGTTGCGTTCAATGGCATTTGGACTTTCTAAAAACCCCTGGAGGTCTCCCGTGGGATTGACTTCTAGGTTAGGAGAGCGCTTCAGTACAGCCTTCAGGGGCGCTTTCACTGTTTGTATCAGGGGGTTCAGGGATTTTTTCATGCAAAGACAGTCCACTCCAAATCAAGCTGGAACCACTGGTTCCAGAGTCGATTAGCAACACTGTAACAGAATAGCTGAAGATTGCGATCGGCGATCGATGTGCAGCGGCTTCCTGGCTAACCATACCTTTGGTGATCATTAGGAGGCAAGTTATTCTGGGCCCCTTGTTAGGTTCAATTAAAGGCAACCTATAGGAGTTAATTGTTAATGGAGCTGGGCAGAATCGAACTGACAACTCCAAATCAAGCTAACGCTATTAAAGCAGCTCAAAGCTATACCTAGCTTGCATTCTAGAACCTTGAAAAGGAAATAGGTGCAAAACAAGTGCAAAACTGGAAAGACTATCTAGACCGCTCCTGGTCTCTGGTTAATGAGTATTTCCACTCTAACCAGATTGACCCATCCAAATTGGTAGACCATGAGCTAGTGAGGACTTACCTCAAGGCTTGCCAGAAGTCAACCCCAAAGGGTGTCTCTATCAGCAAGAACCGTAGTCGTCTGTCCCTTCGGTTCAAAGTTGCCAGCAAGTCTCAGACTTCCGATAATG
>NZ_JAGHZN010000095.1:0-8707 GCF_017746735.1 Roseofilum sp. Guam
CATTGCAGGAAATTCAGCCTCACGGGCCGTATTATTTAGGCGGCTGGTCGATGGGTGGAGTCGTTGCTTGGGAAATGGCGCGACAATTAGAAGAAGTCGGGCAAGAGGTAGCGTTGCTTGCTTTAATCGATAGCTACGCACCCAAGGCGATGTCGGAAAAAAAACAGATGGATGCCGCAACTTTAGCTAATTCTCTAGCCGCTGACTTGGGGGGGATTTTTGGAACTGAGCTGTCTATTTCAGCCTATGATATCGAGCAACTCCAGCCGGAAGAACAATTGCAGCATATCTTTACTACAGCCAAGCGCCAAAATCTATTACCGCCAGAAGTCGGCATCGAGCAAATGCGTCAGTTGTTTGAAGTGTTTAAAGCCAACCGAGTTGCTGTGACCAACTATCAGCCTCAACCTTATTCGGGTCGGATTGTCCAGTTTTGTGCCAGCTCGCCAGAAGCAAACCGAGGTTGGAGTTCTTTGGTGACAGGGAAGTTGGACACTTATATGATTCCCGGCGATCATTATGGGATGATGCGATCGCCCCACGTCCAGGTTCTCGCCCAAAAGCTGGGAGCTTGTTTGAATTAGGTTAAAGAGCGATCGCAGTTAAATTGAAAAGCTAAATTGAGCAAAAATAATTAACGCGATCGCCCTTTACGCTACTTTAGAGATTGCCAACCCAGCTCTTTCCTGGCAGGTTGCTCCACAATCAAGAGGAGCATTAAGACTATTCTCCCAATCTCTAAAAAGCCGCTCTCTTGTCTTTATCCCATCCATCAATTCACGGGGTTTTCAGCATATCTCTGATAATGATATATAGCAGAGAAAGGGAGAGTTACGACATTTTCTATTGCCTCTTGCCTCAAACCATAACCTCACTGTCCTAATCAACTCTTTCACTGCTATAGCAAAAATATTTATGTTCGCTGACAAAACACTTAATCGCCCCATCGGTATAGTCTTTGAGGAACAAGTATGGAAAGCTCCCGATCGGGTAGCGATCGCCAGCAACAATCACCAATGGACTTATCAAACCTTAAACAGTTGTGCCAATGCAATAGCCAATGATATCCTCAAGAGTTGCGACAATGGTTTAGAGAGAATCGCCCTACTGCTAGAACATGACGGGCCAGCGATCGCCAGTATCTTGGCAGTCCTCAAGGTTGGCAAAACCTATATTCCCCTCGATCCAACCTATCCCAGTTCCAGACTGAAATCTATTGTGCAAGATTCCCAACCCCAAATTATCTTGACCAACAATAGAAACTGGGATTTAGCACAAAAGATAACTCAAGCAAAAATAGCGATCGTCAATATCGATAATCTAGAGTATGCAACGACTGTCTCTAACCTCGTATTGTCAATTGCTCCAGAAACACCAGCCTATATTCTCTACACATCTGGTTCGACAGGAGTTCCCAAAGGAGTCGTGCAAAATCACCGCAACATTCTCCATTTCATCAGAGCTTATCGTAAAACCATTCATCTTTCGAGTTCGGACAGACTCACCCTGCTATCTTCCTATAGTTTTGATGCCGCAATAATCGATATATTTGCCGCCTTGCTAAATGGAGCAACCCTATGCTTATTTGACCTAAAGCAAGAAAATTTCACCAGTTTGGCAACTTGGTTGAACCAAGAAAAAATCACAATTTATCACTCAACCCCAACAGTTTATCGGCAATTAATCGATATTTTGAACGAAAATAGTCAAGCAGTTCGGACTGAGCTAGACTCAATTCGTTTAGTAGTATTGGGAGGAGAAGCTGCCTTAACAACAGACTTTGAATCCTATAAAAAATATTTCGCTCCAGACTGCCTATTGGTAAATTTGATGGGATGTTCTGAATCGTCCTTCAACTTCCAATATACCCTAAACAAGGAAACAGAACTCAGCGATCGAGGCTTACTTCCAGTCGGTTATCCAGTTCCAGAAACAGAGTTATTATTGCTCGATGAAGCAGGAAATCCTGCACTTGACTCTGGAGAAATTGCCATTCGCAGCCCCTATATAGCCTTGGGATACTGGCAAAATCCAGAACTAACAAAAGTCGTATTTCTACCCGATCCAGAAGGCAGAAAACAGTGCATTTATCGCAGCGGAGACTTGGGTAGATTAAGAACAGATGGGGTATTAGAGTTTTTAGGACGCAAGGATTTTCAAGTCAAAATCAGAGGGTTTCGCGTCGAACTTGGAGAACTCGAAGCCACTCTCGGGCAGCACCCAAAGGTACTATCCTCCGTAGCAACTAGCTCCAAAGAGAGTCCGGGGAACCCGTATTTAGTCGCTTATATAGTTCCCGATCGCCAACGGGTCCCAACTATAAGCGAATTGCGTAGCTTCTTGTCGGAAAGACTGCCAGACTACATGATGCCAAGTGCGTTTGTCATGCTAGATACTTTGCCCCTGACTCCCAACAATAAAATAGATCGTCTCGCTCTGCCAGCTCCGAAATTTTCCCGTCTCCATCTATCAACACCTTTCGTGCAACCCAGTAGCAAGAATCAAAAAGTTTTAGTAGATATTTGGAGTGCTTTGCTAAATGTAGAAGTCGGCATACACGACAATTTCTTTGAACTGGGCGGACATTCCCTACTGGCCGCTAGGATTTTAAGTCGCATCCGCAATGCGTTCGATCTCGATTTACCCGTTCGTGCCTTATTTGAATGTCCAACTATTGCCGAGTTAACCCTGGCGATAGAGACACGCATTAAGGGAGATTTAGAACCGAAAAAAAATGCGATCGCACCAGCTCCGCGAAGTCAACACTTACCGTCATCTTTTATTCAGGAAGAATTTTGGTATCTGATTCACCTAGCTCCAAATAGTGCCATCTACTATACGATTAAAGCAGCATGGCGTTTAACAGGAACTCTGAATCGAACTGCCCTAAAACGAGCCATAGCCGAAATGGTCAGCCGTCACGAAATTTTGCGCACCACATTCAAATTGACTGAGGGTTTGTTGGTGCAAGTCGTAGCTTCTTCTTTACAGATATCCGTGCCAGAAATTGATTTGCAAAACCTCTCACCAGAGGAACAATCGGAAACGCTTAAAAGATATTCCCAAAAAGAATTAGAACGTTCTTTTGACCTAGTTAACGGTCCTTTGTTCAGAGTTATGGTCTTGCAGTTGGGGGTAAAATCCCATGTTTTACTGTTAACGATGAGCCACATTATTGGTGATGCGTGGTCAACGGGAATATTTTTCCAAGAGTTGATGACTATTTACTCGGCTTTTGCCTCCGGTAAACCCTCACCTTTGCCAAGGCTGTCCGTACAATATGCTGATTTTGCTTGCTGGCAACGGGAGCGGTTAACCGACCAAATGTTAAAACCTCAGCTTGAATATTGGAAACAACAACTCTCAGAGAGTCTACCCCTTTTGGAACTTCCTACAGACCGTTCTCGGCCTTTAGAGCAGAGTTTCCGAGGAGGCAGACAACCTTTTCACGCACCCGCCGACCTGACCGAAAAACTATTGGAGTTAAGTCAGGGAGAAGGAGCGACTTTATATATGACTTTATTGGCAGCGTTGGCAACGTTGCTCTTTCGCTACAGCTCTCAAGAGGAGATTAATATTGGCACCCCAGTCAGCCAGCGAAATGTTATAGAAACTGAATCTTTAATCGGTCCATTTTTGAATGTGCTGGTGCTGGGAATTAAATTACAAAATAATCCCACTTTTCAAGATTTGCTTTCTCAAGTAAGGCAAACCGTTCTAGAAGCTTTGGTTCATCAAGAGGTGCCATACCCAAAAGTTCTAGAAACCATACAACCAGAACGGCAACTTAGCCACAATCCTCTGTTTCAGGTCATATTGGATTGGGTTAACCTACCAACGAGCAAACTAGAGCAACTAGAAACTTCTAGTCTGACAACCGAGCCACTGCTGGAAATCCAAGATATTGAGGATAAAACGACTGCGGTTGATCTATGCCTTTTGGTGTGGGAAACTGAAGGCGAATTGAACGGATATTTCCAATACAGCACGGATTTATTTGATGCGGAAACTATCTCGCGGATGGCGGAACATTTTCAGGTTTTGCTCCAAGCAATAGTGACTAATCCTGAAGTGCAAATTAGCCAACTTCTGTTGCTGACTCAGTTGGAACGCCATCAGTTGTTCGTAGAGTGGAACAATACAACGACGGAGTATCCCCAGGATCGGTGTATACATCAGTTATTCGAGCAACAAGTTGAACGAACTCCCGATGCTGTTGCAGTTATTTTTGAGAACCAGGGACTAACTTATCGAGAATTGAATGGGAAAGCCAATCAACTGGCGCGGTATTTGCAATGTTTGGGAGTCAAACCAGAGGTGCTAGTGGGGATTTGTGTAGAGCGATCGCTGGAAATGATCCTAGGATTATTGGGGATTCTCAAAGCTGGTGGAGCTTATGTACCCTTAGATCCAGATTATCCAAGCGATCGCATCGCCAGCATCTTTTCTTCTTCCAAGCTCAAGGTGTTGGTGACTCAGGAAACCGTATTGACCTCTTTACCGCAACATTCTGCACGTTCGGTATGTTTAGATGCAGAATCAGAGCAAATAGCTTGGTTTAGCGATCGCAATCTCGACATAACTTCTCAACCTGAGAATTTAGCATACGTCATTTATACCTCCGGCTCTACCGGACAACCCAAAGGCGTAGAAATAGGCCACCAATCCCTTGTTAACCTGGTGAATGCAATGCAAGTCACCCTCGGTTTCAGCAACAGCGATTCTATTCTGGCAGCTACCACGATCGGTTTTGACATGGCAGTTCCGGAGATTTATTTGCCACTGATCGTAGGGGGAAAAACGATTGTAGTCTCTAGGGAAGTGGCTACCGACGGCAAACAGCTCTTGTCAACCTTGAAAAACTCCGGTGCTACTGTGATGCAGGCAACTCCAGTCACGGCGAAAATGCTGCTAGCGGCTGGTTGGCACAGTAGTAGTGGATTCAAAATGATTTGCGGTGGCGAAGCCGTACCGCGAGAACTCGCTGTTCGTCTGATAGAAAAAGGCGCTTGTTTGTGGAATCTATATGGTCCTACCGAGACTACAGTTTGGTCAACTGCCTGCCATCTCAATGCCTCCAGTTATTCCTCCCAGCGCCAAGAGATCGACTGCCCAATTGGCACTCCCATTGCCAATACCCAAATCTATATTCTCGACAAGCATCTCCAACCCGTCCCTATCGGCGTATCTGGAGAACTCCACATTGGAGGTGCGGGGCTAGCCAGAGGCTATCACAACCATCCGGAATTAACCGCCCAAAAATTTATCCCCAACCCCTTGAGCAACGAACCTGGTTCTCGCCTTTACAAAACAGGTGATTTAGCTCGCTATCTCCCAGATGGCAAGATTGAATTTATCGGACGCATCGACAACCAAGTAAAAATCCGAGGCTTCCGCATCGAACTCGGAGAAATAGAAGCCACGTTAACTCAATACCCAAGCTTGCGCGAAGCCGTGGTTGTTGTCCGTGAAGATTCGACCGGGGATAAACGCCTCGTTGCCTATATTGTTACTCAGGAACAAGTAGCGGTATCTGTTTTGCGAATGTTCCTGAAAACCAAGCTACCTGACTACATGGTTCCGAGCGCATTTGTCTTTTTAGAGGCAATACCTCTAACTCCCAACGGCAAAATAGACCGCCGCGCCCTACCGAAACCCGATGCTTCTAGTTTCGGCACTTTAACAAAAATCGTCCCTCGCACTCCCACGGAAGAACTGCTAGCCGCTATCTGGACTGAAGTATTGGGATTGGACAAGGTGGGAATAGAGGAGAACTTCTTTGAAATTGGGGGACATTCTCTGAAAGCGATGCAAGCGATATCGAGGATAAGCGATACATTTTCCCTAGATATCCCGTTAAAAAAGCTATTTCAATTACCGACAATTGCAGAACTGGCTAAAGGAATAGAAACGGATCGCACTGAGGGAAAAACTGGGTTGCAACTGCCAGCAATTGCTGTAACAGCAAGAGATACAACTATTCCCTTATCCTTTGCCCAACAAAGACTGTGGTTTCTCTATCTCCTGGAAGGGAAAAATGCCACTTACAATATTCCCGTAGCAATCCACCTAGATGGTTTTCTGAATATTGCCACCCTACAGGCAGCTTTAGTAGAAATAGTTCGCCGTCACGACATTTTGCGCGTCACGTTTCAAGCAGAGAACGGGACTCCATTTCAAGCGATCGCCACCCCGTCTAACGGAGAATTTCCAGTTATAGACCTACAAAATATACCCGAAGCCAGTCAAGAACGCAAAGTACACCGATTCCTCACAGAAGAAGCAAGCCATTTTTTTGACATCACTACCGAACGATTAGTCCGCTTCAAGCTATTGCGTCTGAGTCCCCAGTCTAATATCCTACTGCTTACGATGCACCATATCGTCTCTGATGATTGGTCTTTGGGGGTATTCTTCCGGGAGTTACAGGTTTTATATGCAGCGTTTTCTCAACAACAACCTTCCCCTTTACCAGAACTGCCCATCCAATATGCAGATTTTGCCATTTGGCAGCGTCAGTACTTGACTCCAGAAGTCCTGGCTACCCAAGTAAACTACTGGAAACGGCAGTTAGCTGAAATTCCGCCTCAATTAGAATTGCCAACAGACCGACCCCGCCCTTCAGTTCGGGGATTTCGAGGTGCGAGTGAGTCTTTTTCTGTACCTGTAGAATTGACGGCTAAACTTTTGCAAGTCAGCGAACAATATAGTGCGACTCTATTCATGACTCTCTTGGCAGCTTTTAGCACCTTACTTTATCGTTATAGCGGCCAAACAGATATTGTGGTGGGGTCTCCCATTGCCAACCGCGATCGCCCGGAAATAGAGTCCCTAATTGGCTTCTTTGTCAATACCTTAGTGTTGCGAACTACCTTTGCCGAAAATCCCAGTTTTGTTTCCTTGCTACATCAGTTACGAGAAACCTGTCTGGATGCCTATTCTCATGGAGATGTACCCTTCGAGCAATTGGTAGAAGAATTGCAACCCGAGCGCAACCCAAGCTATACGCCCCTATTTCAAGTCATGTTTGCACTGCAATATGAAGAGGAGGAAAAGACTGGGGAAAGTTGGGAATTATCCGGATTAAAAGTCAGCCGTTTGGCAACGAATAGCGCAACTTCCAAATTTGACATGACTCTGTGGATGAGAGTAACAGAGTCAGGATTAACGGGAAGGTGGGAATACAATACCGATCTGTTTGATGCCGAGACTATCTACCGGATGGCCTTACATTTCCAGAATGTATTGGAGGCGATTGTCGCTTGTCCTGAAGAAAAGGTGGCTTTTTTGCCCTTGATGGCCCAAGCCGAACGAGATCGACTGTTGCTAGCGTCGAACAATACTCGTGCGCAATACGCGGATAATTATTGCCTTCATCAGGTCTTTGAACAGCAAGTAGAACGAACGCCAGATGCGATCGCAGTAGTATTTGAGGAAGAACAAGTTACCTATTGGGAGCTGAACGCACGGGCCAATCAACTGGCGCGTTACCTGCAAAGCTTGGGGGTAGGGCCGGAGGTGCTAGTGGGGATTTGTGTAGAGCGATCACTCTCTACGATCGTAGGATTATTAGGAATTCTCAAAGCAGGCGGAGCATACCTACCTTTAGACCCAGATTATCCACCAGAGCGTCTCGCCTATATCTTTTCTAACTCCCAAGCTGCGGTATTAGTAACAACGCAGGAATTAACCGTCCGATTACAGGTCTTACCCGATCTCGTTGTCTGTTTAGATAATGACTGGGAATTGATATCGAGTTGCAGCACTGACAATCTATCATCTCCAGTTCGTCCTGAGAATTTAGCATACATAATTTATACGTCCGGTTCCACAGGAAAACCCAAAGGAGTGGAAATCTGCCATCAATCTCTGGTCAACTTTCTTCGTGGGATGGCAATAAAACCCGGCTTAACTGATACTGATATTATCTTAGCCGTCACTACTCTCAGTTTTGATATTGCTGCCCTAGAGATTTACTTACCCTTAATCGTGGGAGCAAAAATAGTCTTAGCGAGTCGAGAGGTCGCTACTGACGGTCAACAACTGTTGTCCAAATTGGAGCTAGAGGGCACGACCGCGATGCAAGCGACTCCAGCAACTTGGCAAATGCTGCTAACTTCCGGGTGGCAAGGGAATTCGCACTTGAAAATACTTTGTGGTGGAGAACCCTTGTCTAAGCAACTAGCCATTCAACTTCTGGAAAAAGGCTCTTCCCTCTGGAACCTATATGGTCCTACAGAAGCGACAGTGTGGTCAACAGTTTGCCCGGTTAGTGCTTCCGATCTCATAGAGAGCAAAGAAAATGTGTCAGTGGCGATCGGTCGTCCGATCGCTAATACCCAAATCTATATTCTCGATAACTATCTCCAGCCTGTCCCCATAGGCGTACCAGGAGAACTCCATATCGGCGGTGCAGGGTTAGCGCGAGGCTATCTCAATCGCCCCGAATTAACCGAGCAAAAGTTTATCTCCAATCCCTTTAGTGACGAACCGGGTTCGCGCCTTTACAAAACCGGCGATAAGGCACGCTATCTCCCGGATGGCAAGATTGAATTTATCGGACGCATCGACAACCAAGTAAAAATACGAGGCTTCCGCATCGAACTCGGAGAGATTGAAGCAACTTTACAATGTGGGTGAAGCCGTGGTTATTGTTCGCGAAGATACTCCAGCAGATAAACAACTGGTCGCCTACATGGTCACTAAA
>NZ_JAGHZN010000096.1:0-8138 GCF_017746735.1 Roseofilum sp. Guam
TATTGCCATCAACCGAAGAAGCCTCGACTTCATTTAGAGTGGGCTTTGCCCCCTTCTGCTTAACCCGAACTCAGGTTATGTTACTGCGATCGCTCACCGCCTGCATCGTCGTCCCTTCTCCCCTAGCACGATTCAGAATCTTGTCGTCAATATCCGTGAAGTTCTGCACATAATGCACCGTGTCGCCCCGCGATTGCAGATACCGCCGCAGCACATCCCAAGCAATGTAAGAACGGGCATGACCTAAGTGGCAATCGTCATACACCGTCACACCGCAGCAATACATCATCACCAGCTCCGGATTGATGGGCGTGAATGGCTCTTTATGGCGCGTCAGGGTGTTGTATAGGATAAGGTTCATAGGGTCGTGTAAGTAAAAATGGGTCAAACAATTCAGTCGTTTTTTATGGTGCGATCGCAGTGCAACCGTCTCCTTTCAGCACAAGACATGCTAAAAAATTGCCCTCAGGCGAGGCAATCCGTCAGGTGTTGCCGAATCTGATCGGCATTAAGATGTCGCCCGATAAAAACAAGTTGATTTCGGGGTGGCGTGCGCCATTCTTCCGCTTGCAGGTCGAAGCGGGGTCCACTCAATTGGAAGATGTTGCGGAGGTCACTTTCCTCGAACCAGAGAATGCCTTTGGCTCGAAATATAGTTTGCGGGAGTTGTTCGTGTAAGAAGTGTTCAAACTTTTTGAGCTGGAAGGGGCGATCGCTCTCAAACGCAACAGGAACAAACCCATCATTATCAAGATGGGAGGAGTGGTGATGATGATGCTCATGCCCGTGATGCTGGCGATCGCGATCGTGCTGCGTTTGCTCGATTTCCTCCTGCACCAAATCAGCGTAGGCTGCTGGATCGTTATACCACACATCCAAAATGAGGGGTAAGGGAACCTGCCCCGTTTAATCGTTGATTCTGCGGTTGAAAATGTCATATGAAATACCGAACATCAGTAGAGTAAGCAGGGGATGTAATCTAGCTCATGAAAGCCAAAGTGGAGCGATCGCAACCCCTTCGACTCCTGCAACACCGCCTCATACGCAGCTAAATTTCCTTCAATTTCACTAATAAGGTCTGCACCGCTATTGCCAAGATATGGGCACAGGTATCCCGAATCCGCAACAAGGTCTGCGAGCCACCCTGAGCAAGCAAGTTTTTTGGGGAGACTGGGTTGAACTCATCATACGCGTTCAAATCTTAGAATGATTATCATTCTCGATTTTACATTGAATGGCTGACTTTAGTCATCACTACGAACCCAAATGTTCGTAGTGGCGACTTCAGTCGTCACCCCAGAAACTCCCGCTCGTAGTGATGACTTTAGTCATCCCATTCTTTTCCATAGTCTTTGACGGGATACCTCACCCAGCTATCCCGCAGCCATTCACGCCCCTCTTGTTCTAAATACCAATGCACGCTGCTACAAGACCAATCGTAGGGGGAGGCTGACCAGCTATGTTTTACAGGATTGTAATGAATGTAATTCAGGGTCGTGTAGTAATGGCGTTCAGAACGGATGGCGCGATCGCTATAAGCATACCCAACTTTCCGTCCTACTGCTTGATCTTCCCGGTTCCACTGTCGAGAGGTAGAGCCATGTACTCGTTTTAAAGCTTTCCCTATCTGTTGATAAGGGCTACAGCCTTGATTAAGAACGGGCTTGTAGTGAGGACTTAAGTCCTCATCAAGATTGCCGAGGTGAACTAACAAATGATAGTGATTGGGCAAAACTACCCACCCTCGTAGTTCAATACCACCATTAATAAACTGCTCAAATAGCAAATCTAAAAGCTGCTTACGTCGTTCTTCTGGCTTAATATAGCATTGGTGTTCATAGCAAGCTGCTGTGAGTAAGTAAAACGATCGATCCTGAATTGGGTGAGGTGGCTTGTGGGGTGGATAGCCCTTAGCTAATCGTTGTTGAACCAGTTCAGCCTGTTGCGCTGGCGTTAGCTGGCGATACTCATACATAGCAAACCTCTCCAAACTTAAGTTTTGTAGTAACGACTAAAGTCGTTGCTTCCGGAAAATGAGGACTAAAGTCCTCACTACGAGCCTTCTTTGTAGTAACGACTTTAGTCGTTTCTAGGCACAAAAATCAGTGCCCACTCATCGCTGACACACATGACTCGGATCGTCTGCCCGTTCTGCAA
Organism: Roseofilum sp. Guam; assembly: GCF_017746735.1. Classification (NCBI taxonomy): domain Bacteria; kingdom Bacillati; phylum Cyanobacteriota; class Cyanophyceae; order Desertifilales; family Desertifilaceae; genus Roseofilum; species Roseofilum sp. Guam. The sequence goes on from NZ_JAGHZN010000096.1 coordinate 2,158, forward strand.
ACTCCATGCCCCGTGCCAACCGCCAGGCAAAGATGGGCGGCAGACCCTTAGCAATAATATCCGCGCAGGTTTGTTCGTAGTCGTAGGGCACTTCTCTGAGTTCTACCTGGGCGGTATCAGTGTCGTAGAGGACATAGGTGGCATTCGGACGACCATGGCGCGGTTCTCCGACTGACCCGGCGTTAATAATTTGTTTCAAAGGTGTCTTGAACTGGGTTTCCGACTCGTCTTTGTTCGGTTGCTGCACCCGGACAGTTAAAGTACTGTCTTCGAGGGTCCGTACATAGGGCACATGGGTGTGACCGCAGAATAGAACTTCCGCATTAGCAGATAAGACTCGCTCCAATGCGGCAAAGCCATCCATACTCGGCAGCAGGTATTCGTGTTGACTATTGGGACTGCCATGCACAAAGCAAAGATTATCCAGTCGCAGAGTCATGGGGAGTGTTGCCAGATACTCGCGCACCTCTGGATGAATGACGTTGTTTGTCCATTCATGGGCCACTCGTCCTCGCTGCTCCGCCAGTTGCGATGGGTAACTGCATTCGCACGCATTCAAACCTTCGACAATATCTTCATCCCAACAGCCCTGACAGGTGGGAATATCAAGGGAACGAATCATTTCGACGACGGCATTGGGATGGGGGCCATAACCGACGAGATCGCCCAGGCAATAGATCTGGTCTGCTTTGTGAGCGTCGATATCCAATAATACGGCATTCAAGGCTTCATAGTTGCCATGAATGCAGGAAATGACGGCGAGTTTCATGTTACGATGGTCTCCTCTTGATTGCTTTCACGCTGAATTAGGGTTTTGTACTGTTCTTGGTATTGGGCGATCGCGCTATCCGATAAACAGCCAGCCAGTAAGGTTTGGGCAATTGTTTCTCGTTCCAAGTTCCAGCCTATAACCTCAATGCCACTGAAGCGACCGGGACGACCGTCGAGCCAACGGGGAATATTCAATTCAGTGTATTCAATTCCAGACAAGCCTTCCACAAAATCCACATAGAAGGCTCGACCATCGGGCAGTTCAAAAATACCCTTGACGCGCTGCACCTGTCCGTAAGCGCTACCTGTCAGTTCAATCAAAATCTCGTCTAAACTGGGGGCATCAAAGACCTGCCCAGTCAAAGGCGATCGCCAAAACTCTGGTAAGTTATCGGGAGTGGGCATGGCGATCTCATTGGCAAGAACCACCTCATCGGCCCAGTCGTGCCATTCTGATGTTTGCAAACTCGATGGCAGGACAGCCACCCGATGGCAGGGCAGCGATGTGAGTAATGGTGCGGTCAAATCCAGGTGAAAGCCCAATTCCAGATAGACTATAGCCTGGTCTGGCAGGTCCGCTAAGACTTCTGGAATTCCATCTTCTGGCAGCAACTGCACCCAGGGAAAGGAATACCCAATCCGCCCTCGATCTACTGAATCTGTTCCCATTCCGGGACAGCAGTAAAATAGAGGACGCTGCTGGTCTGAGAGGAACTGACTTATCCAAGTGGTTTTGCCACTACCGGGCGGCCCAGCGATCGCAATTAACGTCACGGATTCCATTCAGTCTTGCCTTTAAGTATCGAATTACAGAGAGTAGAATGATAATCATTATCATAAATGAATTGAACGATATTGGAAAGTTATGAGTAAGTTGGAGTCTCTTCCATTTCTTCCCCTAGCCAAACCTTTTCCCTTGAATGCAAAGTTGCGAATTTTGGGCAGCCGTTTAGTGCCAGCGCTTATTGGGATTGGGCTAGGGGTACTGGCGATCGCAATTCGGGCGTTCATGAAATAGTGCCGCACAACAACCGCGTTGCGGCGGAACGCATAAGCTTTTTAGTTAAGTTCGCGAGGTTGTCTGCGTCTGCTGAACATGACCGTTATTCAGGGCCACTGCGATCGCGGATACGCAATGAATAATTATCAAGTAACCAGGCTATGGGATAGTCAAGTAGATTTTTTTGCCCACTTAACTAATATAGTTTCAAAAGGCCTATAAGATTTTAGGCTATTTAGGAAATACTTTTTCTCATCTAAGGGCCATCCTGAGCAACCATATATGTATGCAGTTTTTTGCCAAGCATCCATTGCTTGGTAGCTCTCTTTATATTCCCGAAGCCAATCAAAAGCTAAGTTCTGCTTTGCGGCCAAAAGTATTTCTCTGCGAGCAAAAGGTTCACTAGAGGAGTATTGTTGAGCGAGTTGGGAAAAGTGATTAATATACTTATTGCGAGTAAACAAACTTAAAATAGAAAGACGAAAATATTCATTACCTTTAACGTCCTCAGATTGGAGCAAAGTCAATAACTTTGCTCCAATCTGAATCCATTTCTCTTTCTCTACAGATTGAACAGAAACCAAATAAGTACATATATTTGCAAAACAAGGGGTTAAACTTTCCAGATTTTCAAGTGAAACATCAATGGCTCCAGGATGACCTATCTGTGTTAAGCGCCTATAAAACCATCGAAGACGAATATAGTCTACTTCTCTATCAAAAAGTGATGATAATGCTCCAGAGATATTTGAATCATTAGGTATCCAATTTGTGGCAAATTTAATAACATTTCGAGTTAGTGATTCCTTCTGTCCTATGTACTCCTTAATAATAGTGCTGATGATATCTCCAGATATAGTCTTCCAATCCTCATCAGAGACTTCATTATAAGAAATCATTGCATAAGGATTACCCTGTGAATATTTCCTGATAATCTTGAGCAGTTGATCTTCTTCATAACTAATCGGCCGATCTTCAATCATACTTCGGCATAGTTCTTGAAATTCTTTGGGAGAATAGAACTTAGTCTTATGCCTTTGAAGCATCAGTCTTTGTTGCTTATCAAGGGTTGCAGCAATAGATGATAATGCTTGCTTACCCGATTCAGGAGACGTGCAAAAAACTATAATATCATCTGCAAATCGTATGAAATTGATGCCCATAGAAGAAAGACTGTTATCAATAGGAATCATTGCACTCTCGGCTATTAAGTGGATAGCATGAGGTCCTATAGGCAACCCTCGGGATACTTTTGCAGTAGTTGATTCTAATAAAGAGATGATCCACTTTATAGCCTGGTTAGAGAATCCCGATTCAATTAGTTGATTCTCGACAGTATGATGATAAATTTGATTGTAGAAATCAGCAATATCACAATATAAAATTGTGCCGAATTTATGGCTTTGTTCGCTTGCTATACTCCAGAAATTATTCCACGAATCTTGACTAGCATAAAGTCCTAATTTTTTGTCGGGTTTAAATCTATAACTAAAGATTTTTGTATCTGACAATCTGCGGTCTTCAATACCTTGACCATATTGGTGAATTAATGCCGTAAGAATAATAGAATCTTGAGGATCAAGTTGTGTTGCCTGGCGATAGGCTATTTCATCTTTAGGTACAATGAAACGGCGACAAGAACCAGGTGGAAATGAGGATAGATCTTTTCCCTCAACAAGCTTTACAAAGTCATCTTCTGATTCTTGTATTGCGTCAATCTCTAAAATTTTTGGAAACAGATCTCCATCAGAATACTTATGTAGAAATTTAATTGCCCAACGGATTGAATCACCTTGCAAAGACACATGTAACTCCTCTCAAGTCACGTACTTATGAAGTAGAACTTTTAGCTAACTACTAATTATACCTCAGGTCGCTACATAACATATCGCACATAGGAGTCATAACGATGCAATCACCCTAAGCGATCAACCTCTACTTAAAGTATAATTTTGTTTGGCAGCCTAACACGCCAAGATACTCTATTCAATGCTCTCTGTGTTGGTCGAAAGTGCGTGCTGGGGCAGAGCCATGTTAATATTATTTCTTATGCAAGACTCTAAACAAAACATCAATGCCAGAGCTTCTATGGATTTGGAACAGCGAAAGACCTGGTATTCTCCGGTTGCTAATATCTATTACAATGCAAGACCAAGTTATCCCAACGAATTAATCGATCGCGCTGTTTCTTTAGCTCAACTCTCTTCAGATAGCTCGATTCTTGAGGTCGGTTGTGGGCCTGGAAATGCAACAGTGGCGTTTGCTAAATTTGGATGTTCAATGACGTGTCTTGAGCCAAACCTAGATTTTTGCCTTTTAGCCGAACGCAACTGTGTGTCATATCCAAATGTCACTATCTACAGCACCACATTTGAAGCATGGGAACGACAAGGGAAACAGTTCAATGCTGTTTTGTCTGCTAATGCTTTTCACTGGATACCTTCAGAGATACGATATGCCAAAGCAGCGGCTGCATTACGCGACAACGGATGTCTGATTCTGCTATGGAATCTGACTCCTGAACCCAAATACGAAGTTTACCAAGCGATCGAGAAAGTCTATCAGGCTTATGCACCCTCATTGGTTCGATATGAAGGTCCAGAAGTTCAAGCCGATATTCTGAGGCGATTTGAACAAGAAATCTTGAACTCCGGCTTCTTTAAGGAGTTGGTTGTTGAGCAAACCACCTGTGAAGTTACCTATAGCATTGATGATTATTTTAAGCTTTTAAGTACGCTTCGCAGACTAGAGCCACAAGTAAAAGAACTACTCTTTGCCCGATTGCGGAAGGAGCTAGAAAAATTTGGAGATAGTGTACAACTTTCATTTCTTTCTGCTGTTCATGTCGCCCGCAAAGAGGGTTAGTCTGTTGGGAGCGCTACTTAACCCCCTCAACGCTCTACAAGTAAGGTAATTCCTAATCGTCAATCTACTGAGTCAAGGAGTCCATTGAGTCTTGCCTTAAGATACAATAAGATTAAAGAATGATAATCATTCTTGTTTTGTGGATGAATTGAACGGCACTCGAAAGTGATAGGTAATTGGAAGATGGCCCCTTCAAATGGAACGGTAGACCAGGTAGATATTGCCATCATTGGTGCGGGTCCGCAGGCGTTAACCTTAGTGACCCATCTGCTGCAAAAGAAGGAGTCCATGCGCAACCGCTTTGTGGTACTCGATCCGGCGGGGGATTGGCTACAGCAATGGCAACACCAGTTTGCCGCCTACAATATTCCCCACCTGCGATCGCCGGTAGTCCATCATCCCGACCCCGATCCCCATGCCCTGCGCACCTTTGCGGAATCTCGTTCATCGGAACTCTTTCCTCCCTACGACCTACCCGGAACCCAACTCTTCCATGACTTTTGTCAAGAAGTGATTCGGCGCTGGGAATTGCAGGAGCGGGTGATTTCAGACCAGGTACAGCAAATCGAACTGTTTCATCAGATGGGATGGCAGCGGTTTCGGTTGACACTCGCTGACGGTGGAGTGCTGACAGCCAAGCGGGTTGTGTTGGCGATCGCCGGCGGCCAAGCCAACCTTCCCTCATGGGCGCAAACTTTGTCCTCGAACCCCCCAAGCGATCGCCTCCTGCACTCCAATCAGGTCGATTTGCGCGATTTGCCGCAGTTAACCGGAGAAACGATTTTGATTGTCGGCAGTGGGCTGACGAGCGGACATCTAGCCTTGGGGGCGATCTCTCGCGGTGCAAAGGTGATCATGATGGCGCGGCGCACCTTTTACGAGAAACTCTTCGATGCCGAACCGGGATGGCTCGGCCCCAAATATCTCAAGGGATTCCACGCTGAACCCGATTGGGGAACTCGCTGGCAGATGATTCACACTGCCCGTAATGGGGGTTCCCTAACCCCGGCCGTTCTCACCCAATTGCGACGCAAGGAACGACAGGGCAAGCTCTCGTTTTACGAGCAGTGCGAAGTTCAGTCCGCCGCGTGGCAAGAGAATGCCTGGAGAATAACCTGCAACCATCCGGGTGTTCATCACTGCATTGCCCAACAACGAATTGACCGCATCTGGCTGGCAACAGGTAGTACACTAGATGTGAATCACTGGCCCCTATTAGCCAATATACAGGCAACCCACCCCTTACCCCTGGTCAATGGCTTACCTTTGACACTCTGCGGGCTAAAGCCGCGCAGATTCTTAAGCCGTCCAAAATCGGACTCTTAAAGGCGTTGTCAAAGCGCCC
>NZ_JAGHZN010000097.1:0-7988 GCF_017746735.1 Roseofilum sp. Guam
CTTCCATTACGGGGTGTATGAATCATTTCAATCCGTCGGGCTAAACGGTGGGCTTCCTCATGGGGAAAAGTTTTGTAGAGAGAGGTAATATTGTGGGTATTGAGATTATCTGAAAGTAAGCGAACTTTTGGCTCATCTCGATAGTCCACATCTAATACCATTTCTCTATGATGATGCGCTTAATAAGGCATCAATCAAGTAGTCCCAATATAAGTTCCGTTAAGCACTTTTGAGGGTAGACTGAAGTGGAGTTAAGGATTGCCAAAACTTGAGAATCTGTCTTTTCACCAGTTGGGCATGAGTATGATGGAAAAAGTAGCGTCCATGGGGACATTCCCAAAGGCGATCGCTCTCTTTTAACCAAGGTTTCCATCCTTCACACAAGCTCGGATCGATGACTAAATCCTGTTGTCCCCGACTGATGAATAGGGGAGGATCGAGTTCACTCGGAAGAATTTGAGTGCGTCGATAAAGCGAATGGGGAGACAGGGACGTTCTTAAATCTTTCTCTAGGATTCTAACTAATTCTTCAACGACGGGTGGGGAATGAGGGCCAAAGAGATTATAGGCGGTTTGGGTTAAGATGCGATCGCGCGAACAGGGCAGTAAGCCTAATTGTACATAGTAATGGGCTTGCCAATCGATCGCCGGATATACCCCCACAGAAAGCAACGCCAGCGATCGCACATTTTGCGGATAGCGACGACCATATAATAGAGCTAACAAGCCTCCTGTTCCATGACCGAGTAGATGTAAGGGGCGATCGTGCTTTTTGATATGATGATGGAGTAATCCTAACGCTTGATTTAAACAACTTCCTTCATCTTCTGTTTGCTCATATTGCCATTCTGCAAGCGGTACATGGGCAGATAATAGCCTCAGCAGGGGACGATGGAAGCGGCGAAAACTGGGACTGACATTAATCCACAAGACATCGGGTAATTGAGTCATGAATAATTCCAAGAAGAAGAAAGACTAAAAATAAAGGTAAGTTTAACCATGGTTAGGGATTTAAACTTACCTGCTCAAACAAAAACTGAGCTGCTCAAAGAAATGAAGCGAATTTCAAGCGTTGTTTATCTTATAAACCAAATTCTTTTTTGACTTGCTCTACCCAAGTCTTAATTCGTCCTTCACTCAATTCGGGTTGATTATCTTCATCAAGAGCCAAACCAACAAATTTTCCATTCCGTATTGCTTTAGACTCATTAAAATCATATCCATCAGTGGGCCAATAGCCAACCGTTTCTCCCCCTAAACCAGCAATTTTTTCTTCTAAAATGCCAATAGCATCTTGAAAGTTATCGCCGTACCCGATTTGATCTCCTGTGCCAAAATACGCAACTTTTTTTCCGTTAAAATCAACACTATCGAGTCCATCTTCATAAAACCCTTCCCAGTCACTAGCGAGTTCGCCGATATTCCAAGTGGGACAAGCAATAATCAAATATTGATAACCGCCGAAATCATCTGCACTAGCATCAGCCATATCATGTAAGGCAACAACAGAATCACCACCAAATTCCTTTTTAATTGCTTCGGCTGCCTCTTCAGTCTTGCCGGTTTGAGTTGCAAAAAATAGTCCAATGTTTGCCATTTTTACTTTATCCATTCAGAATCAATTAATACAAAAAGAGGGGTTTCAATCTTGATAGTTCTTCAGAAACCCCTCACAAAAAGAGGAGAGAATCAAAACAACTTGCTGACCCGGAGAAGTCCTACTAGCCTTCTACAGCATTGAGGGCTTTTTCTACGCGGCGAAAATCAAATCCCATTGCTCGTAGAGCGTGCCACAGATGGCCTTGCAGGAAAAAGAAGGCGAGGAAAAAGTGGGCATTTGCTAACCAACACCGTGAAGTATGAGCACCTCCAGGTAAATCAACGGTATCGGCAAAATAAGGCACAATTCCCAATTTCACTTCTAAAACAGGGCCATAAAACTCAACTGGATAAGCTAGGGTATTTACGGCACAGAAGTAAGCGGCTACAAAACCGGCTAGGGCAATACCACCGAGGGAATAGGAGAGAATAGCTTCACCGGAAAAGGTTAAGACTTTCTTCGCCCAGTCCATAGGGGGGACAACAATGTGCCAAATTCCACCACCAATGAGCAGAATGCCAACAAACACATGACCACCGACTAAATCTTCTAAGCTAGTAATGCTGGCGAAATGAGTTTGATATCCATAGATGGTCAACGGATCGAGGGTAGGGTTGCTAATAATGCGGACTGTTTCCGTTGTACTGTCGTATAGTCCACCCCAGTACATGGCTTTGCCGACGAGCAATAAGGCTCCTATACCCAAGAATAAGAGATGATGCCCTAAGATGATGCCCAATTGCTTGGGGTTCTCCCAATCAAAATGAAAATTTTTGGCAAAACCTTTAGCAGTTGTGAGGTCTTCTGGTGCTTTGAAAGTGTGGAATAAGGCTCCAGCTCCTAACACAGCCGAAGAAATCAGGTGAATGACTCCAATGACGAAGTAAGGATAAGTATCGGTGACTTGACCCCCTTCGCCAACTCCCCATCCTAGGGTGGCTAAGTGGGGAAGCAGGATCAGTCCTTGTTCGCCCATGGATTGACTTGGATCGAATCCAGAAATTTCAAACAGGGTGAAGGCTCCTGCCCAGAATGTGATCAGGGCTGCTTGCCCCGCATGGGCTGAAATAAATAGCCCGGAAAGGTTGGCAAATCGTGCATTGCCTGCCCACCAGTCATAGGTGACTTTTGGGTTGTCGTAGGTTTGCATAGGATCGTTAACTGAGTCAGAGCGTGTTAACTGTTGAGAATTACTTTCAACAGTTAACTATTAAAATCTAATTCAGAATTATTGTCAATTGTAAAAACATAAAGTTTTGTAAAGATAGTGATTTGAGCGATTGTAAACTGGTAAAAGTCTTGCTTTTACTGGGTTTTGGGGATCAAAGCTCAGAGACTTGATTCTCTCTTGTCTTCATAATCTCGATAAAGATCTAAAATAAATCTCAATAGTTTTCTAGGTAGAAGCTCTAGACATCGTATTAGTTATGGTATTCCAAAGTTAGAGATGCAATTGCCCCAGTTTATCCAAGCCAAAATCAAGTATAATTTGCAGCAGCCAACCTCTGGGTACAATTAAACGACTTCCACCCCAAGAATCGTGAAAAAAGGATGCAAAGCTTTATTGAACTCAACGTTTGAGATAATCTCCAAATACTGATTTAGTAGTGTAAGCCCAGAATCAACTTCTAAAATTTGTAGGGAACATTCATATGAATTCCACGTTCTCCACAATGTAATTCGAGCAATTATGTTTTCTGAATCAAAATCAATTTGTATACTTTTATTTTCGTCTGTGGAGGTTGGACTTATCTCGATCTGATATCCACAATTTTCTATATGGTTATATACAGTTTGAAACCATATCTCAAATTCAGTTAACATGTTGATTTAATTAAGCCCACCTACTTACTACACGAGATATCCTAAATTAGCACAGCGATCGCGATCAAGCTGGATATTACTGGTGCGATTGCTCCGTATCAAACTTGCGCTAGTTATCAAATCAGTAAATAAAAAATAGAAAGAACTGTATCTGTAGACGAGGGCTAGATATGCTAAATTGGAGGAAAGATCGCAAGAATGCTCGACATTAGCGCGATCGCCCCCTTGAAGCATTGTTGATATCTCTATGCGCGTCCTAATTCAACGAGTTACCGCATCTTCCGTTTCCGTGAATGGCCAGATTATCGGTAAAATTGGCCGAGGATTAAACTTACTCGTGGGAATTACAGATACAGATACGCCGAATGATGTTCAATGGATGGCGAAAAAATGTCTTGAATTGCGGTTGTTTCCCGACCCAGAAAACATAGGGCGGCGCTGGCAAAAATCCGTACAAGAGATCCAGGGTGAACTATTGGTGATTAGTCAATTTACCCTGTATGGAAATTGTCGTAAAGGTCGTCGTCCCTCTTTCGATCGCTCTGCACCTCCAGAACCGGCGAAAGCGCTCTACGATCGGTTTGTGAATCTCTTGAAGGAGAGTGGTTTAACGGTAGAAACGGGAGAATTTGGAGCAATGATGGAGGTTAAAATTGATAATGACGGCCCAGTCACCTTGCTTTTAGAGTAATACTTTAGTTCGATTAACCATCCATGAAAGAAATAACTGAAGGCTAGGGAATAATAGGGTTAGACCATTTCTCGCTTTGAACGTACCATCAATACAGCATGGCAATTAGCTCTAAGCTCCTTGTTAAGCACATCATCATAGAGAAATAGTATTAGTAGTAATCATGAGGAAACTAAGATGAATTTTTCCTATTTAAAACCCTGGTTAATTGTGTCAAGTGTTCTATTTTTAGCCTTTGTATTTCTCGGCGATCGCGTTCTTCCGGAACCTTTAGGCCCTGCAAGCGCCCAAACTCGTGTAACATTGAACAATTTGTTTGTGGGCTTAATTCCCCGATGGGAGCGGAAAACTAACCCCTATGGGCGAACAGAGGAGGCCATTGAGACAGAAGAAGGGGGTGGTAAAGCTCCACAGCCTTAGGACTCCTAGAAAACTGTGCCATCAGCCTACAATAAGGGGACTCCAGCCCCTTGTCTGTCCTAACTATAGCGCTTCTCTCTTCTAGAGGAGTACAGCTTTAAGCCTTAGACCCTAAGCAATACAAGCTATCTCCTATTCCCTATTCCCCAGCGCAAAGCGCTATAACTCATTCCCGGCTATTGCTAAAGCTATAAATTTTCTGCGTTTCCAGACTCTTGAACAGAGCAGAAGGAAGAGAGGTTTGGAGATCGCAGGGTTGCCTTTGCAACTTCAACTGCAAGCCATCCAGGGGGTCCGAGCCATCGCTGACCAAAAATTCGAGGCGTACGACGGGAGGCCAACCCACTAGCAAATCTAGCCAGGAGGCGATCGCCTGGGAATAGGGATGTTCGACATCGTGATACCATTCCATGGGAGTGCTATAGGGTTGATCGAATCCTAAATGAACAATTAAAGAGGGATGGGTAAACAGAGCGATCGCCACTGGACGAGTTTCTTCCTGTAGGAGTAGGTTTTTCTGAGCTGACCAATAGCGCAATTTCTCCAACCATTCATAGCGTTGAGTCACTGAAGGATTGGGGTCTTTCCACTCTAGAGCAACGGTGACTAAATAGGTTTGCAGTAGCCAATGACCCAGTTTTTGGGCTTTTGTGGCTAAATAGGCAGCATTATGATCCGTAGCTTCAATTAACAGGGGAACGCGATCGACCATTTCCAAACCATAGCCTTTTAATCCAGCAATTTTACGCGGATTATTGGTAATTAAGCGAAATTTTTTCACGCCCAAATCATTGAGAATTTGCGCCCCAACTCCATAGTTGCGCAAATCAGCCGGAAAGCCTAATTTTTCATTGGCTTCTACCGTATCTAATCCTTGGTCTTGCAACATATAGGCTTTGAGTTTATTGACTAAGCCAATTCCTCGCCCTTCCTGACGTAAATAGACGACTACACCGGCTCCCGAATGGTTAATCATTTTCAGGGCCGTTTGTAATTGCATTCGACAATCACACCGCAGGGAGCCTAATGCATCTCCCGTTAAACATTCCGAATGCATCCGCACGGTGACCACTTGCTCGGAAAATTCACTCGGATCGCCTTTGACCATGGCAATATGTTCGGAACCATCTAAGGTATTGCGATAGGCGTGGATTTTAAACTCCCCAAATTGGGTGGGAAGACTTGCTAGAGCTTCTCGTTTCACGAACCGTTCGTGTTGCAAACGATAGGCAATTAAATCAGCAATACTAATAATTTTCAGTTCATGATACTGAGCATAGCGAATCAGTTGTGGCAGTCGCGCCATCGAGCCATCGGGGTTTTGAATTTCACAGATAATTCCGGCTGGATATAGACCGGCTAAATGGGCTAAATCAACACTGGCTTCCGTATGGCCGGCACGTTTCAAAACTCCCCCTTCCCGCGATCGCAGGGGAAAAATATGCCCCGGTCTGCGTAAGTCGTGGGGCTGAGTGTGGGGGTTAATAGCGACTTGAATAGTACGGGCCCGGTCTTCGGCAGAAATTCCCGTGCTTACGCCTAGTTCCGGGGCAGCATCGATACTGACGGTAAAAGCGGTTTGGTTTTTATCCGTATTGTGGGTGACCATGAGGGGGAGATCAAGCTGATCGAGGCGATCGCCAATCATGGCTAAACAGATTAAACCCCGTGCATAAACAGCCATAAAGTTAATCATATCGGGAGTTGCGAACTGTGCAGCGCCAACAAGATCGCCTTCATTTTCCCGATTTTCATCATCGACAACAACCACCATACGACCAAGTTTAAGTTCGGCGATCGCGCTTTCTATAGAGTCAAACTGAAAGGAAGGAGAGGAAGTCACAGTGAGAGAATGTAGATCGATTTGTGGTTGTTATTGTACCGCGATCGACGTTTGTAATGGGTATCGGTAATGGAAGCTAGGAAACAAGGGACAGTTTAATCTTATGTGCAAATCCCCTCAGGGGGTGACAACAGACTTGAATCTAAGGCTACGCTTGGCTTTGAGTATTTAAGATAGCGAAAAAAGACCAGCAATTTTTTGGGCAATTAGCCCTCTAACTTGAGGTTATGGTTATGCGATCGCCAGCTTTCAGTTGATCTTTTCAACAAAATACGACCGAAAAAGGTCGCTATAGCGACCTTTGAGCTGCCTTGTCATCCCTTGAGGCAAATCCCATACCTATCTGCTTATTCTTGTAGAGCGACCCCTCAATTTTGTCATAATTTCATAACTTTTATGATCCCAGTCTCAACTAAAAGTCATGATTTCATCACAAAAAACAGATAGAGGAGCTAAGATCGCGTCAAAATACCTAAAGTTGGCAGACCCAAGCCTTGCACTCTCCTCTTTTTTTTTGCAATATATCAAGAAATTGATCCCCAAGCTCAAGCCTTGAGCAAACGATTAAGACATTAGGAGAGCCTGTATATGACAAATAATCGTCCTCCCTTATCTGAGATGACCTTACGACAGTTGCGTAAGGTCGCCAGCGAGTACCAAATTTCCCGCTATAGCCGGATGCGTAAGTCTGAACTCCTACAAGCGATTATGGAAGCTCAAAACTCTAATAGCCCAGCTAAACATATACACACTGAACCAATGGACGCTCAAGAAGCTATAGAAGCGGCCAAGTTGGAAGTGGGAAACTCCTTTGACCCAGAAGTTCTGGCCTCCGTAGATGATGAGTTAACAGATTTACCGAGTGGTTATGGTCAACCTTGCATTGTCCTGATGCCTCGTGACCCTCAATGGGCTTATGCTTACTGGGATATTAGCAATGATCAAAAAGAACAATTACGCACCCAGGGTGGACAACAACTAGCACTGAGAATCTATGATGTTACAGATATCAACATCAATTATGAAAGTCCCCACAGTATGCAGGAATATCCCTGCGATGAATTAGCTAGAGAATGGTATATTCCCATTCCCATTAGCGATCGCATCTATGTGGTTGATATTGGTTATCGCTGTGCTGATGGCCGCTGGTTAATTCTCGCACGCTCTGCCCCCGTCACCATTCCTCCCATCTATCCCTCTGACTGGGTAGAAGAACGGTTTATGACCGTAAGCTGGGATAAAACTCTAGGCAGTGGCGATCGGTTACTCACCCTCGATCCCCCAGGCCGTAAAACCACCGAAGCCGACGCACTTTACCAGCTTGCACGCGAAGCAGAAGCCAAACGCCTAGCGGGTTCCGTCTTCGGTTCTGAAACTGCCCAAGCCATTAGCTCCTATGTCTTCCCCTCTGGAGTTGGCAAATGGGCAGCTCCGGCTGCATCTGTTCAAACAGAGTCCGGTGCAGGAATGACCACCTCGGGTGCAGGACTAACCACCTCGGGTGCAGGAATGACCACCTCGGGTGTAGGACTGACCACCTCGGGTGTAGGACTGACCACCTCGGGTGCAGGACTAACCACCTCGGGTGCAGGAATGACCACCTCGGGTGC
>NZ_JAGHZN010000098.1:0-7561 GCF_017746735.1 Roseofilum sp. Guam
ACCAGTGTGAATCCCTTTATGATGCCATCATAGAAGCTTTTAAGATATTGTCCTAACTCTCCCTTTCTTTGCTATACAATCCGCTCTGGAGTCCGATCTCGATCGCCCTTTTCCTCTGGGGGTTGGCGATCGAGAAATGCCCTTAATCCGGATGGTTTTGTCGTCTTACCCCTACTAATTCTAGCTCTAGGCTTGTATTTCCATTCCACGTATTTTCCCGTAAGCTGTAGGCGATATCTAATCGAGAAGGGAGAGGAAAATAACCTTGCCAACGCCAGGCAATCGCCTTCAAAATCCGTTTCGATTTTTCCTGGGTCAAGGTCAGCTTAATATGTCCTTTGCCGACAATTTTTTGCTCCAAAATGCGGACATCTGGAGTCCAGAAGATGGGTAAATCATTTTCAATTCCACAGGGATGTAAGCGATCGATTTGCCCATATAAGTCCAAATCCAATTGACTAAAATCCGCTAACCCGTCAATCCGAATTAAGGGTTTTAGCCATTGGGGTTGTAAACACTGATGGGAAAAATCGCTCAGTTGAATTTTAAACGGTTCTAAATTTTGGCTCGGCAAAGAAAATCCGCCTGCCGCTTTATGTCCCCCATATTTCCCTAATAGAGCATCACAGTATTCTAATGCTTCAAAGACATGAAATTCAGGAATTCCGCGTGCCGAACCCCGAATGCGATCCTCATCTTCATAGGTTCCTAGAAAAACGGGAACACCATAGCGCTCGACCAAACGAGAGGCGACAATTCCAATTACACCATGATGCCAACCAGGTTGAACTAAGACCAATACTCGGTCATCATAGAGCGGAATTTGTTCCGTTTGAATGATATCAATGGCTTCTTGGGTAATTTGTTCGCACAGCTCTTGGCGACGGCGATTAATTTGCTCGCATTTCATCGCTTGTTCTAGGGCAATTCCGGGTTCATCGGTGGTTAATAGATCGATAACAATTTGCGGATCGGATAAACGACCGATCGCATTAATCCTTGGCCCTAGACGAAACCCAATGTCTTCTGGTTTAAGGGATTTCTGGCGATCGCTCACTCCCGAAACCTGAATTAAAGCTTGCACTCCTGCCAATTCTGAATGGGGTAAACGCCTCAGTCCCCGCTTTAACCAACGACGATTAACCCCAGTTAAGGGGGCAAGATCGGCGATCGTGCCTAATGTAAACAATTCTAAACAGAGGGGATAAATGGCTTTAGCTTGCCCCAACTCTTGTGCTAAAGTAATTGCCAAGATGTAAGCTACCCCAACTCCGGCCACTGAAGCGTAAGGGGATGTAGTTGGCAATAGTTTCGGATTTAAAATAGCGCTGGCTGGCGGTAATTGGCTTGGTAGTTCATGGTGATCGGTAATAATCACCGTTAAGCCTAATTCTACAGCCCTTGAAATGGGGTCATAAGCAGCAATTCCATTGTCTACCGTCAGGATAATCTCGACTCCTTCTTGATGAAAGTCTTCTACAATCCGGCGATTAATCCCATACCCTTCACTCATGCGACTGGGAATGGCGTAATCGACTTGAGCACCCATATATTTTAAGCTGCGTAATAATAGGGCGGTACTGGTCATGCCATCGGCATCATAATCTCCACAGATGGCAATTTTTTGCCCTTGGGCGATCGCCGCTTTCAGTAAAGCCACACTGTTTTCTAAATCGGGGAATTCCGCCAAGGGATGGGGCAATTGAAGCCGATCCGGATTCAGATATCCTTGGGCATCTGGGAGTGTTTGAATCCCTCGATTGAGTACAACTTGGGCAATTAACGGGGATAAATTCACCTGTTGGGCGAAACATTCAAGTTCTGGATCTGGCTCAAAAATCTGCCATCGTTGCTGAGGAAGTCGCGCCAGAGTTGCTAAACGTCGAGTTAGGCTTTTTTGGGGAGGTATTGGCGGAGAAAGAGAAAAATTTTGACTATCCATCAAACAGTTACGCCAGATTTATCTGGATTTAGCCTATCATATATAGTGGCTAGGGAATAGGGAATAGGTTTCAGTATTAAACCCTATCCTAACTGACTCTTTCTCTGCTATGGCAGGCAAGCGGTAATCTTACTACTACAGAGAATAAACAACCAATTTCTGGCGATCGCCAAAAAAATATCGGGTGGTTGATGCCACCCGATCTCGACATATCCAATCCAAACCCGGATTTACGAATCGGCTTTTTGCCCCCCCGTTACCTGAGAGGTTAAACCGGAAATATCCTTGTAGAGTTCTTGGCGAGTTGAAGCTTTGAGCATATAGCGCCAAACAAACCAAGCGGTATAAATAATTCCCACCAGTTCAAAGAGGGGGGCAAGAGCAAAGCCCAGAAGGGGGATATGATTAACCGCATCTAATATCGCTAAGGTAAGATAAACAGAGATCAAAGCCGTGATCACCAAAGCTACGTTGATTAAGGGTTTTTGATAAGTAACAAAGAACTCACCGATATAGTCCGTTAACCGAGAGAGAATAGTCAGTACTTGATCGACGGTTTGTTGTCCGGAGGAAGAAGCCATAACGGGAGAGGAGGTAGGAGATTCGACTAACTCAGCTTTAGGCGTTGGAACAGGAGCTGATACCGGAGCTGGGCTAGGAGTCGAGGCTGGAGTCGGGGTTTTTTCAGGTTCTTTACTTTGCATAATGTTCTCAATCTCAATCAGATTAAAGGGTCTGGGTGAGGAGCGTTAAGTGGTCACTAACCAGATTAGCCTATTGCGCTAATGCTCAGACCTCCTTGAGACTAGAGCAGAGTTCGATCGTTGGCAAGAGGCAAGCCATAGCGAGTGGGCAATGGGCAAGAGGCAATAGGGAAAAATAAAGGTGCGTTAGCTTAGAGTAGCGCACCTGGGAAAGAATCTAGCACTTCTTAAACAGAAGTATAGAAATTATGGGGTTTATGGGGTAGTTTCTTCAGCAGCTTCAGTAGACTCAGGCGAGTTGTTGAGTCGTTCGAGTTGCTGTTGGCGGAATTTAGCGGCAGCATCATCTAAATTTTCTTGTTGGTCGATGCTGAATTGTTCGGGGTCTCTCAAATGATTTCCCCGCTGGAGATTGTGCATTAAGTCAAAGAATTGGCCATTACCTCCCTGGCTGGAGAACGCACTAGAACCCCCGTCTTGGGTTTGGATATCTCCTAGGGGATCGAGGATAGTTTGGGCAGAACTGGCTTGAGCAAACAGAGTCAAGCTCAGGCCAGTGAGTAGGGTAAACAGGGTGTACTTTAAAGGTTTGATGGACATAGAACCTCCGGAAAATTGCGAACTAGGATAAACGACGACGCAGTAGGGGTTGAATTCCGAGGAGGGCGATCGCATCAACGCTCAAGAGTACCAGTAAACACCCTCCCAGAGAAATATCACCCCAGGGAGCAGCCATTACCATACTACCGAATCCCCAATCGGAATGAGTATAAAGATAGCGAATCGGCTCGATCGCATAACTGAGCGGATTTAAACTCGAAACAATTTGTAACCAGTGGGGCATAAAGGAGAGGGGGGCTAGGGCGCTACTGGCAAAGAGTAAGGGCAGGTTAACGACGAAAATCACGGCGATCAGTTCAATATGGCCGGGAAGGGCAAAGCTGAAGCCTAAACTGACTCCCGTTACTCCTAACACCAATAAGAGAATAATCAGGGTAATGAGTGCCAGTCCTGAGAATGTGGGAAATCCTGCGCCCAGAAAAATCCCAGCGACCATAATGACGGCGGTTTGAATCAGGGCTAGGGTGACAATATAGATAGCGCTAGCCAGGACAATGGAGTAGCGAGAGCTTAAGGGAGCGACTAACAGACGGTTGAGAAAGCCAAACTCGCGGTCAAACATGACGGGGAGTCCGGCATTGAGGGCCCCGGAAAAGGCAGTAAAGACAATTACGCCAGCGCCGAGGAATTGCCCATAGTTGAGGCGATCGCCTAAAAATCCTTCTGGAGCATTTTGAAACAGCGCTCCAAACAGGATTAACCACATCAGGGGCTGAATGACTCCAGCAACAAGGGTGGCTGGACGGCGCTGGAGCTGAATAAACAGGCGTTTGGTGAGAGCCAGAGTTTCTTGCACCAGTTCAGCAAACGAGAATTGAGAACGTTGTTTCAGGGTGCTGATATCCAGGTCAAGATTGGATTGAGGGGATGTGACAGTCATAGGTATCTTGGTTAAGAATCCACAGTTAGGAATGCACTTTGATTCGAGATTAACGCATATTTTGTTTTCGTTCTTTCTTCAAATCTCGTGTCCCGGCAGCGGCTAATTCGGCATCCAGGAGCGTCTGTCCCGTAGCGGCCAGGTAAACATCATCTAAACTGGGTCGAGATTGGGCAATACTAAATAAGGGGAGTCCTGCTTGATTCAAGGCGTGTTGCACATTAATCAATACGGTGGATTCAGAGGTAGTCGGATTGGTGTTGACTACTAGATTTAAGGAATTGCCTTGAGCGCTGTTGATAATGACTTCTTGAACGTTCGGTAAGGCTTGCAAGAGGGTTTTGGCTTGTTCGGCTTCATCCGGGGGACAAAACTCCCGAATTCGTAGGGTGATGCGATCGCCTCCCACTTGCGTTTTCAGTACTGAAGGCGTTCCGCAGGCAATGACTTTACCTTGATCGATAATCGCGACGCGATCGGCTAAAATGTCCACTTCTTCTAAATAGTGGCTCGTAATCAGAACCGTGGTTCCTGAGTCTCTCAATTCCCGCAGAAAGTCCCACACCACCACTCGACTTTCAATATCTAAGCCGACTGTCGGTTCATCTAAGACTAATACCTTGGGTTGGTGCAACAGTCCAGCGGCCAAGTCTAGGCGTTTGCGAATCCCCCCTGAATAGGTTCCCGTTTTCTGATCGGCGTACTCTTGGATACCCAGCCGGTTAATCATTTCTTGGACGCGATCGCCAATTTCCTTCCCAGGAATATGATACAGAGCAGCTTGTAGGTTCAGTAATTCCCGACCGGTTAACACTTTATCCAGAGCCACTTCCTGAGCCACATAGCCTAACAATTGCCGAGTCGCTTTCGGATACTCCACCACAGAAATTCCTGCTATTTCCAGTTTGCCACTATCCGGAGTACTGAGGGTACATAAACAACGCAGAGTCGTGGTTTTTCCGGCTCCATTGGGCCCTAGCAAACCGAAAATTTCTCCGGCCTGAACGTCTAGGGATACATCTTTCACCGCATCAATGTTGCCATATCGTTTTTTGAGATTTTGAATCAGAATCGCTGGAGTCATGAGGTTTAAGGGAGTATATAGACCAGGGAAAAGTCACAGGAATAACCCCTCTAGAATACTATCTAGAGGGGAGAAAGGAGAGAGAGTCACTACTACCAAACTTGACACTTGCTGTCCACTAGCTAACAGCAAAGGAAATAAAGATAAGAAGTCCAACCAATACTGCGGCGATACTCCCCATAACTATATATTGGGTTTTTTGAGCTTGAGTTGGAGGTTCTGCTTGATATACTTTGGGTTCTTGGGCAAAGTTATTGAGACGGCCACCTTCTTCTGTGGTATATGGCATTTTATTAACTCCTGCGCTTGTTTATGATAACTATCTTAACATTTATTTACAAACTTGGCTAGGGTCGAGAGAAAATTTTTCTTCGAGAGTAGGAAGATCAGATCCCTAGAAATTTGCTCCATAGAACAGAGAAACACTATATAATCCCCTAAATGACGTTTGGATTTCTCAACCTCAATAAACCCGCTGGTTACACGTCCCATGATTGTGTGGCACGGGTTCGTCGCTTATTACGCACCAAGCGAGTTGGCCATGGAGGAACCCTAGATCCTGCGGCGGTTGGGGTTCTACCTATTGCTGTAGGGAAAGCAACTCGTCTGTTGCAGTTTCTACCTCAAGATAAAGCGTATCAAGCCACAATTAAGTTTGGTCTACGGACAGAAACGGATGATTTAGAAGGAGAGGAGATCGAAAGTCAACCGGTTCCCGATCTGAGTTTAGAGTCGATTCAGTTGGTTTTAAGCGAATTTCAGGGCAAGATTGAACAAATTCCTCCGATTTATAGCGCGATTCAGATGGGAGGAAAGCGTTTGTATAAATTGGCTAGACAGGGGGAAGTCGTTCAAGTGCCAGCACGGACAGTAGAAGTGTACGATCTTCAGGTTCTTGATTGGCGGCCGGGGAACTTTCCAGAGTTGGATCTGGCGATCGCCTGTGGCCCAGGAACCTATATTCGGGCGATTGCCCGCGACTTAGGTAATCGAGTGAACGCGGGGGCAACGTTAGCTCAGTTAACCCGCACCCAAAGCAGTGGATTTCGTTTAAGCCAGAGTCTGACTTTGGAGGAGTTGGAAACCCAAGTAGAGCAGCAAACCTTTACCCCCATTTCGGGTCATGTTGCCTTAAGTCATCTTCCAGAGTGCATTCTTTCCCCGTCCCAAGTGCGCTCCTGGTTCCATGGCCAACAATTGTCCATCCGTGATCAAACTGTATCCGGGACAGTAGTGCGCGTTAGTTCCCAAACTGGCGAGTTTCTCGGTATTGGAGAGCTTGAGCAAACTGATTTACAGTGGGTTTTACATCCGAAAGTTGTTTTTTCTTAAATCAAGGAAATTGGTGTGCCCAGAATTCTGACCTTATTAACTGATTTTGGTCTTCAAGATCCTTATGTGGGGGTCATGAAAGGAGCGATCGCCCAAATTAATCCCCAGATCGCTGCGATCGATCTCACCCATGACTTACCTAGGCAAAATTTAGCGGCTGCTCGGTTTGCGCTGATGAATGCTTATCCCTATTTTCCTGATGATACGGTGCATGTCGCAGTTGTCGATCCGGGAGTGGGAGGGGATCGCCGGGCGATCGCCCTAGAACTTCCCCAAGGGTTTTTAGTCGGGCCAGATAATGGCATATTTAGCGGCATTCTCAGCCAATATCCCCTGATCAAAGCTGTCGAACTAACCAATCCTGACTATTGGCGATCGGCTAATCCTAGCACGACCTTCCACGGCCGGGATATTTTTGCTCCTGTAGGCGCTCATTTAGCCAATGGAGTGCCGATCAAGCAGTTGGGAGAGGCGATCGTCGATCGCCATACCCTAGTTAACCTTCCCCTTCCCTTCTATACCCAAGAGAAACCGTATATTCGAGGAGCAATCCAATCCATTGATCATTTTGGTAACCTAATTACCAATATTCCTGGAGAAGCCGTCAATGAGGTTCCTTGGTCGGTGATTTTAAATGAAGAAATTATTGTCGGCGCTCAAACCTATAGCGATCTACCCGTTGGTCAGGCGATCGCCCTCATCGGTAGTCATGGCTGGGTAGAAATTGCCGTTAATTGCGGTAATGCCGAAAAAGAGCTAAGGCTCACTTGGGGCGATCCAGTTCAATTACTGATCTACACCGAGTGAGCCGATGGGGTTGATTTGAGTTAGACGGGCTAGGAGGGATTCGAACCAACACTATTGAAGCAAGCTAACGCTATCTAATAGTCCACAACCCTTGCTCTACATAACCTGAGTCCGGGATAAGGAACGGAGGATGGAGTAAGCTGAAAGTGCCAAACCATCAGTACCATCCTCCGCAATGACTACTAGCTTAG